>SVOX01000059.1:7421-8742 GCA_015066165.1 Oscillospiraceae bacterium
AAGATATGAAAATTGGACTTGATTGCGCTAACGGTGCCAGTTGGATGATGGCAAAATCAGTTTTTGCGGCGTTGGGTGCAAAAGTTTTTGCAGTGGGTGATTCACCAAACGGTTTAAACGTAAACCAAGAGTGCGGTTCTACTTGTATTGAAAATCTTTGTAAACTTGTAAAACAAAATCATCTTGATTTAGGTTTTGCTTTTGACGGTGACTGTGACCGTTGTATTGCAGTTGACGGTAACGGAAATGTTGTAGATGGTGATAAAATGCTTTACATTTTGGGTAATCGTCTTAAAAACCGCGGAATGTTAAATGATAATACTGTTGTGGCTACAGTTATGTCTAACAGCGGATTTGTAAATTCACTTGAAAAAGCGGGGATGAAATGCGTCACAACCGATGTTGGCGACCGTTTTGTGTATGAATGTATGCAACAAAACGATTATTCATTGGGCGGTGAACAATCGGGTCATATTATAATTAAAAAGTATGCCACAACAGGTGACGGTTTGCTTACTGCAATTATGATGACCGAAGAAGTGCGTGACAGTAAACGCAGTTTGGCTGAATTGGCGTCACCAGTAAATCTTTATCCACAATATACAAAAAACGTTAAAGTTAAGGATAAAAATGCCGTTTTCAAAGATGATTTGGTAATAAAAGAAAAACAAAACATAGAACAACTTATAAACGGTGAGGGAAGAATACTGCTTCGAAAAAGCGGTACAGAACCGGTTGTTCGTGTTATGGTGGAAAGTAAAGATAACGCACAAGAATATGCCGAACGCTTGGCAAAATATATAATTGAAAGAGGTCATTCAGTTGAGTGATAGTTTAAAAATTAACAATTTATTTGAGTGTAACGTTCCTTATTTAAAAGATTTTTTTAACAATTTCGAGTTTCCTTGGGAGATGTTACCCTATATTAAAGATTATATAAAAGAGTTGTTGAAAAGTAATTTAGACGGCTTTACCGAAATATCACAAGGCGTTTTGGTGGGTGAAAACGTTAAAATTCATCCTTCGGCTGTAATTGAAGCCCCTGCCATAATTGGCGCCAATACTGAAATTCGACCTGGGGCATTTATTAGAGGAAACGTTATTACAGGTAAAGGTTGCGTTATTGGAAACTCTACCGAACTTAAAAATTCAATTCTTTTAGACGGTGTTCAAATACCGCATTATAACTATGTTGGTGACTCGGTACTTGGCAATAACGCCCATATGGGCGCGGGAGCGGTTTGTTCCAACCTTAAATCTGATAAAAAGGAAATTACAATTCACGCAAATCCCCCAATTAAAACAGGAATTAGAAAAATAG
>SVOX01000060.1 GCA_015066165.1 Oscillospiraceae bacterium
GTACTGCCTTAACTTCGAGTTGGGGCATTACGTTTTCCATTGCAGCGTCGAACACTTCAAGTGGATCCTTCCCGGTTTTTTCGGTGATGATGTCGAATGCGCCGTAAACAATCTTTTGAGCAACACCCTTCTTACCGTCAAGCATAACGTTGTTGATAAGACGTGTAACTACTTTTGAATTGTAAAGCGGATCTGGTAATACATCACGTTTAGCAATAAAGCCTCTTCTTGGCACTTTGCTTCCCTCCTTCATAATGATGATATCATAGGTACTCGAGTTGACTTCCCCGTGGCACCAAGCGTACGGCTTTACATTATTATATATAAGCCGCTGCTTGATTTAACAGCAGAGATTAAGTCCACTAATTTTATTTTGCACCTGCTTTTGGACGTTTTGCACCGTATTTTGAACGGCTTTGCATTCTGTTTGCAACACCCTGTGTATCAAGACTGCCACGTACGATATGGTAACGTACACCAGGTAAGTCCTTAACACGACCGCCACGAATTAGAACAACGCTGTGTTCTTGCAAGTTGTGGCCGATACCGGGGATGTAAGCAGATACTTCAATACCGTTTGAAAGACGTACTCTGGCAATTTTACGAAGAGCCGAGTTTGGCTTTTTAGGGGTAGAAGTTTTAACCGCTGTGCACACGCCGCGCTTTTGCGGTGAGTCGTTATCGGTGAGTTGGCGTTTCATTGAGTTGTAACCCTTCAAAAGAGCAGGGGCTTTCGCCTTCTTTTCGATAGTCGCACGACCGCTACGAACCAATTGGTTAAAGGTAGGCACTACTGAATCTCTCCTTTCTTGAAAATTATGAATATTATGACAAAACATAATTTCGCATAATATTTCACGCTAGAACATTTTATCACAATAAGTCCATATTGTCAAACCTTTTTTTCAGTTTTTTTAAATATTTTTTAATTGACTTTATTCGACGTATGAAGTAGAATAGTAGTGATAAGATACATTTATATATAGGAGTACACAATGGGTGGTATAATTACTAGTTCGGTAGTCAAAAGATTACCAAGATATTACAGATTTTTAGGTGAACTTAAAGAAGCGGGAATTGACCGCACTTCTTCACGTGAACTTTCAAAAAGAATGGGGCTTACTGCCAGTCAAATAAGGCAAGACCTTAATTGCTTTGGCGGTTTTGGCCAACAAGGTTACGGATATAACGTTGACATTCTTCAGGAAGAAATTGGAAGTATTTTAGGTCTTGATAAACCAAAAAGCATTATTTTAATTGGTGTTGGTAATTTGGGACGTGCAGTTACAATGCATATGAATTTTGAACCAAAAGGTTTCCATTTAGTAGGTCTTTTTGACGCCAAAGAATCAATAGTGGGTCAAATTGTTAAAAACCAACCTGTAAGAAGTATTGACACTTTAGATGAATTTTGCCGTGAAAATTTACCAACGGCTGCAATTCTTTGCATTCCTAAAGAAGCCGCTGAAAAGATAAGCAGTCAATTAATAAAACTTGGTGTTAAGAATTTTTGGAATTTTAGTCATTATGATATTAAAATTAATAATCCTGACGTCAAGGTTGAAAACGTTCATTTGGGGGACAGTTTAACACGTCTTTCCTTTAAAATGACAAACGATAAATTAGATAACATATAAACTAAAATGGCAACCGCTTGGTTGCCATTTTTTAATTATTTCATTGCATCTTTTATAAATCTTTCAACAGTTGACCAGTAAAGTACAGGATCAGTTGAAGAACTTGTACCGTGTCCCGCATTTTCAATTACCAATTTTTCCTTTTTGCAGTTTGCGGCGTTGTAGAGTTTGTCAAGCATTTCAAACGGCACAAACGTATCTGCGCTTCCGTGAATAAAAAGAGTGGGTATTTTGATTTTTGCTGCTTGTTTGGTGCAGTTTGCCGCACGTATATTCACGCCGGATTTTATTTGGGCAATTATACTTGCAACGTTTAAAAGCGGGAAAGACGGAAGATTAAATCTTGAATTCATTTGTGAAGAAAATTGTTCCATAGCCGAAGAATAACCGCAGTCTTCAACGGCAACAACCACCTGTTTTGGAAGGTCTTCACCAGCGGTGTTAATTACAGTGGAACCGCCCATTGAAATTCCGTAAAGCCCGATTTTTGCATTATTATCAATTTTTAAAATTTCTTCAATCCACAAAAGGTTGTCAAGTCTTTCGGGCCAACCCATACCAATATATCTTCCTTCGCTAAGCCCGTGTGCTCTGGCATCGGGAAGAAGTATGCTGTAACCCATATCGTAAAAGTTCATTGCAAAAGATGCCATACCCGCAGCAGAGCCCTTGTAACCGTGAAAAATCATCATATAGTTGCCATTGCTGTATGAAGTTTCATTTTTTAAAAGGTAGGCGTGAAGTTTTAGCCCGTCATGACTTTTTATGTAAATATCTTGCGAAATTTCCCCAAGCCAAACCTTTTCGGTAGAGCCGGTCAAAAGGTCTTCGGGATTTGTTGTGTTTGAGGCAATCCCAATACCGCCGTTAAATTTTGTATCTAATGCGTAGTTTGCAAGGTAGTTTGAGGGTATGATAAGCGCTATACATAGCAATATTACAATTGGTGTGAAAATTATAATAAGTTTTTTTGATTTTTTCATTATAACACCTCTTGTAAAAATTATAATCTAAAAGACAAGCGTTGTCAATTTCTTGAATACTTTCCTATAATTCGTAAAATGTTTCTTTTTTGGTGAAATGGGTATGTTATAATTATTAAAAGAATATATAAAGGAGTTTTTATATGAAATATGACGTTTTAGGTTTTGCAAAATCAGAACTCGAAAAATATCTTAAGATATTGAACGTTACTGCCGATATTAAATTAGGTATTGGGGAATTTTCGGTGGAACAACCATATTTTGACGATGCGTACAGTATATTTGTTAAAGATAAAAAAGGCGAAATAAAAGGTTCTAATGAACGCAGTGTTCTTATGGGTGTTTACCGCTTGCTCAAAGAGTGGGGAATAGATTGGGTTCGTCCGGGTCCCAACGGTACAAGTTATCCCGAAAAATGCAACCCGAAAGATTTGGAAATAAACGAAAAAGCCGATATTCGTCTTCGCACAATGTGTACCGAAGGGGCTTTGAAAATTGAAAACGTCACCGATATGATAGAGTGGCTTCCAAAGGTTGGTTTTAACGCATACTACATACAAGATAGTTTGTGTTATATGTTCTTTAGAATTTGGCATACTCACGTTAGAAGTACTGTTAAAGAAGCGGAACCTTTTGATGTGAATATTGTTGAAGAATATTTTGATATAATGGTTCGTGAAGTGAAAAAGCGCGGTCTTTTGCTTGAGCGAAAAGGGCATGGTTGGAATATGTGGCCGTTTGGTATTGCTGATTCAAGTTATGCTAACGGTCAAAAAGACCCCGAATTACCCGAGGGTTATATTGACCTTTGCGCTATGGTAGAAGGTGAACGCAAACTTTACCGTGGAAATCCGGGCGATACTCAACTTTGCTATTCTAACCCCATTGTCCGTAAAACTATGGCAGATGCGGCTATTAAGTATGCCCAAGATAACCCCGAAGTTGATATTCTTCATTTTTGGCTTAGTGACTGGTATAACAATACTTGTGAGTGTGAGGCGTGTGCCGAAGGCAGATATTCCGACCATTACATAAGAATTGTAAACGATATAACCGACGGTATTGTAGAGCGAGGACTTAATACTAAGTTGGTATTTTGTATCGGCTTTAACGTTAGCCACCCGCCCGTACTTACCGAAGTTAAAAATCAAGACCGCACAATTTTAATGTGGGCACCTATTTGCCGTACGTTTTCTGAAAGTTTTCCAAATGATTTTAGGGACAAAGAAATTTGTGAATACAAGATAAACACCTTTACAAAACCTTTGTCGGTTGATGAAAATTTAACTCATCTTTACGCTTGGGAACAGGTTTACAAAGGTGACGCACTCGATTATGACTACCATCTTATGTGGGACCATATGTTAGATGCGAGTAATGTAGGTATTTCGAGAATTATACACAAGGATATGCAAAATCTCGGCAATCTTGGTATGAACGGATTTATTACCTGCCAATTGCAACGTAATGCTTGTCCGACACCGCTTGGTATGACTGTAATGGCAAAAACACTTTGGGACAAGACAACCGATTTTGAAACAGTTCGTAAAGAAGTTTACACCGCAACTTACGGCAAAGAAGCAGTTGAAGAACTTATAGAGTATTTTAATATTCTTGAAAAGGGCTTTGATATTGGCTCTATCCGCAGTCAAAAGCCGGTTGACCGTGAAGCGTTTAAAAAAGATGTTTTGACGGCTATCGATGTAATGGAGAATTTCTCGGCTGTAATTGAAAAATATAGCAACCAAAAAGATGCTTGTAAAAAGTATTCTTGGGAAATACTTGAAATGCACCGTCAAATTTATTTACTTTTAGCCAAAGCAATTTATACAAAACTTTGCGGTGACAATGAAGCGGGCGATAAAATACGAGACGAGGCAATTCATCTTTCTGACCTTTATGAAGATAAACTTCAACCTGTATTTGACTGTCATTTCTTTAACCGAATGACAAAAGAGAGAATTGAACTCGACGGACTTGGCGAATTTGTTGGTCAATAAATAGTTTTAAAAGAAAAAGTAGAGCAATTTGCTCTACTTTTTCTTTTTGTGTATATTACGTATTGTTTTCTTTGGCTTTTGATAGCTTTTCTTTTGGTCATGCGGTGGAGCCGCAAGACAGTTTTTACCCGTACCTATAAGGTCAAAGCGTTTGGCTTTCTTTAGCGCCGAAAGCACAAGTTCGCGGTTTTCGGGTTTAAAGTACTGCAAAAGGGCACGTTGTTCTGCTTTTTCTTTTGGCGTTTTTGGAACGTAAACCTTACTCATAGTATTGGGGTCAAGTTCGGTATAAAACATACAGGTTGAAACAGTGCCCGGTGTAGGATAAAAATCTTGCACTTGTTCGGGATGCAGGTTATTACGTTTTAAGAAAAGCGAAAGTTCAATAGCATCGCTTATGGTGCTTCCGGGGTGGGAAGACATTAAATAAGGCACCAAATACTGCTTTTTGCCAATAGATTTTGTTAGTTCGTAAAACCTTTTTTCAAATTTGTTGTAAACTTGAATTTGCGGTTTGCCCATATACTTTAAAACATTGTTAGAGCAATGCTCGGGCGCAACCTTTAACTGACCGCTTGTATGGTGGGTGACAAGTTCTTTAAAGAATGATTCATCACTGTCGGCTATAAGATAGTCAAATCTAATACCTGAACGTATAAACACCTTTTTAACTTTTGGAAGTTTGCGAAGCTGTCGCAAAAGTTCCAAATAGTCGCTGTGGTCAACCCTCACCGCAGGGCACATTGTGGGCGCTAAACATTTTTTATCGGCACAAAGACCGTGTTCTAACTGCTTTTCGCAAGAGGGAAAACGGAAGTTTGCGGTAGGTCCGCCTATATCGTGAATATAGCCCTTAAAATCGGGCATTTGGGTTATTTTTTTGGCTTCTTCAATAACTGATTCGTGGCTTCTGGCAGTAATTTGTCTGCCTTGGTGGTAAGCGAGTGAACAAAAGTTACAAGCGCCAAAACAACCACGGTTGTGAATAACCGAAAACTTAACTTCGGCAATACCGGGAACACCGCCCATATTTTCGTAAGACGGGTGATAGTCACGCATAAAGGGGAGTGAATATACTTTGTCCATCTCCTCTTCGGTAAGGGGTGGCATTGGCGGGTTTTGCACTAAAATTTTATTGTCGTGTTTTTGAATTACGGTTTTACCTCTTACGGCGTCGGCTTCGGTGTGTTGGATTTTAGTCGATATCGCATATTGTTTTTTGCCTTGTTCGGTAGGGGCTTTTACCATTTCGTAAGAAGGGCATTCTTGCGCTTTGGTAATAGGAGTATAATTTTTAGTTTCTACACAGTAACAGGTGCCCAAAACATTTGTTAAATCTTTAATATTTTCACCGTCATTTAAGCGGTTTGCAATTTCAACAATATGTTTTTCGCCCATACCGTACATCAAAAGGTCGGCAGTAGAGTCAATAAGTATTGACGGGCGTACGGCATCGTCCCAATAATCATAATGTGCAAAACGGCGAAGGGACGCTTCAATACCGCCTATCGCAATAGGCACGTCGCCGTATATTTCACGAAGTTTTTTACAGTAAACAATAGTTGCCCTGTCGGGTCTTGCCCCCGCTTTACCGCCTGGGGTGTAAGCATCGTCACTTCTTCGCTTTTTGGCGGCGGTGTAGTGCGCAACCATTGAGTCAATATTACCGCCGTTTACTAAAAACGCCAAACGGGGAATTCCAAAACGTGTGTAATCTTGGTCACTTCTCGGTTGTGGGATAATGCAAACTTTATACCCTTCGCTTTCAAGCACACGGGATATTATTGCAGTACCAAAAGACGGGTGGTCAACATAAGCGTCACCCGTTATTATTATAAAATCCGGCTGTTGCCAGCCAAGTGCCGACATTTCTTTTTTTGTAATTGGTAAAAAGGGCATAAAATCACCTTGAAAAAATATATAAATTAAGTATAGCATAAAATTATATATTTCTCAAGGAGTAAAGATAAATGTCATTTTTTGAGTGGTTTTATAAGATTATAATTGTACAGGGTATTTGCATTTTAATTATTCTTTTAAGCGTTATTTCAGTAAAGTATTTTTTTAAATCCGAATACAAAAAAGCCCAAGATTTTCACAAAACCGAAATTATGAGCGATACTGATATAAAAGAGGTTTTGTCGAGTGAGATTTAAGTTTTTTGGAATAGAAATTTATATTTCGTTTTTGTTTTTTGGTGTAATAACGGTTATGTTAGCCACCGATAAAACCGGCTTTGCACTTCCTTGTGTTACTGCCATTGTTTTTCACGAGTGCGGTCATCTTTTTATGATGTGGTTGCGGGAGTGTGCGCCTAAAAGCATAAAATTGATACCCGCTTCGGTACAAATAACGGCTTCGTTTTCGAGAGATTATAAAACAGATATACTTGTAGCAATTTTTGGACCGCTTGTAAATCTTGTGATTTTTGGGGCGCTTTATTATAACTATATGTGCTTTAAAAACGTTACGGTATTGTGTTTTGCTTTGGTGAATTTGGCGGTGGCAGTTTTCAACCTGTTACCAGTAAAGGGGCTTGACGGCGGAACTATACTTTTGAGTTTTTTGTGTAAGCGTTACGATATAAACAAGGCAACACTTTTACTGCGTTTTACAACCTTTATTTTAGCGGTTGGAATTATTGTAACTGCAGTTATGTTTTCGTATAAAGGAAAAACTAATGTTTCCTTCTATATAATAGGTATATATCTTTTAGTCATAAGTATTATGAAAATGTAAAAAGCCAAGCTTTTGCTTGGCTTTTTAATTATTCTTCTACATAAATATCTGCGCCGTCTTCAAAGATTTTAAATCCTTCAACTAATTCTTCGTAAGTTTTAGCAAAACGACGGTTTATGGGTTGACTTTCACCGGTGTTAAGGCCTTGTAAGTATGTTTCTAAAGTGCGGTATGAGTTTTTAACATAAAGCTTTGTGCCCGAAGCGTGAATGCCCTTTAATTGCCAAGGGTCAACAGTCCAGTTGATTGTTTGACGTGCGGGACAGTCCATAATATTATTGGTGAAATAAACGTCTTCAATCTTATCCATTCCGTCGGTATGCGCACGGATACAGCCTTCGATACCACGGATTTTGCCTTCAACAGATGTTGTACCCCAACCCAAACTTGTAAAACGCATAAGGTTGCGTTCCATACGGAAGTTTTGGAGTGTGGTGTCAGCACCGTCAAAAAATTCTATATCGCAGTTGTTGTATTCGAAAAGGTTATCCGAAAAGTCGATATTTTTGTAATCAAAGGTCATATCGTCTTGTTTACAGTGGCCTTGCCAACTAACTGCTGAGTCAAAGGTTTGGTGGAACCAGTTGTTTTTTACAATGAAATCGCTGCCGCCGTTCCAGCTTTGAACAGCGTTTCCGTGGCGTACAACTTTACCGCCCGAACCGCCGTTCCAACAAAATTCGCAGTTGGTAACGGTGATGCCGTGGTTTTGGTTATAGAAATAAATACCATAAAAGAAGTGCTTTACACAAAGGTTATCAAACACGTTGTTATTGGTGTTGATATCCATAACCATACATAAAAGGTCGGAGTTGACTTCGATAGAATCGAATATATCGGCAGGGTTGCCTTTATCGCAATAAAGATAAAGTTTTTTGTAGTATTGATTGAAATAAAAATGCTCGTTTTCGCAAAGTTCATCAACACTCCACTTGCAAACGCCTATATATTCACCATCATTGATGATTACACCGCCAACATAGGTGTGGTAGTAAACGTTGGTTTCCCAAACGTTTTCTTTGTTGGATTTTTTCCAAATTGCTTTTGCAAAGTTTTTCTCGCTGCCGTAAATTTTTGGTTTTTCACCTTCTCCGTAGGAACCGTAAATAACACCTTCAACAGTATTGAACTGATGAGTAAAGCGGAATGTAGAACCACGTTCAAAAAGGAGAGCATCACCGTTTTTTAAAGGTAAGTTTTCGGCACCGTCGATAGTGGCAATAGCGGTT
>SVOX01000061.1 GCA_015066165.1 Oscillospiraceae bacterium
TTCAAATTGCTTTCAAAGTATAAAGCAGGGCTTTCGCCTGATGAATTATCAAGTGTTTTAATTTTTATAAACATATTACTTTTAGGGCTTGGAAACACTGTGACTTTTGGCATTTCGCTTGGCAGAATTATGAGTGTTTTGCTTATACTGATATCTTCTAAATACGGTGGAATAATTTCGGGTGCGATAAGTGGAATAACGGTTGGATTTACAAGTGTTTTAGGCGGTGTATCGGGCAATATTGGTGTAATTTTTGCTGTTACGGGACTGTTTTGCGGTGTTTTTTCGTCACTTGGTAAATATGCTCAAGTGTTTATTGCGGTAATACTTGGGTTTATTGGTGCGGTATCGGTTAAAGATGTTTCACAAATCCCTATAATACTAACCGAAACTGTTTTGGGTGCGGGTATATTTGTTATATTGCCACGAAGCAGTGGGGTTTATCTTGGCAAGATTTTTTCAGCATATCCTAAAATTTCGGTGCCAACAGGATTTAAAAAATCGGTTACAATGCGGTTGCAACTGGCATCTAACGCATTAAAAGACGTATCAAATACGGTTGACCAAGTAGCAACAGAACTTTCAAAAATCAATTCCCCTGATTTTTCAACAGTTATAAATGCTATTGAGCAAGATGCCTGTGCCGGTTGCAAATTAAGAATACATTGTTGGGAGAAAAAACGTGAACAAACCGTTGAGGCGGTTTTGGAAATGACAAAGGCAATAAAACGAGGAGAAATCGAGCCCGAAAATTTTGCACCTGATGAATTTAAAGGCAGATGTATAAGAGTTGGAAGTGTTAGCAATGCAGCGTATAGACGATATACCGATTACGCCGCCAAAATTTCGGCAGAAAACCGAATAGATGAAGTAAGGTCGGTAGTATCTGACCAGTTTGACGGTATTTCTTCAATGCTTTCAGATTTGGCACACGATTTTGAACTGCAAGAACGTTTTGATAATTCGGCTGCTGAAAATGCCGCAGCGGCGCTTAAAAATATTAATATTCATATTGATGAGTGCAGCAGCAGAGTTGACAGATACGGTAGAATGACTATTGAATTAAAACTTAAAAAATCACCCGAACTTATTATAAATAAAGCACAGGTGATGAAACTTGTGTCTTTGGCGTGTGAGCGTGATTTTGACATCCCCACAGTTAACGAAGTTGGCGGGGAAGTTTATATAGTGCTTAACGAACGTGCCGAAATTACGGTGGATATTGGTGTTTGTCAGGCGAGTGCTAACGATAATGCACTTTGCGGTGACGCTTATAAATATTTTACCGACCAAAAAGGACATTTTGTAATGATTTTAAGTGACGGTATGGGTACCGGTGGCAGAGCGGCGGTTGACGGGGCAATGGCTTCGGGACTTATGGCACGTTTGTTAAAAGCGGGTTTTGGCTTTAACTGTTCACTAAAAATATTAAATTCTTCAATGTTGTTTAAATCTACCGATGAGTCACTGGCAACCGTGGATATAGCAAGTGTGGATTTGTTTACAGGTATGACCGAACTTTACAAGGCGGGGGCAGCCCCAACAATTGTTCGCCGTTCGGGTAAAACGGGCAAAGCCGAAAGTAATTCCTTGCCTGCAGGAATTTTGCGTGAAATCGGGTTTGACAAAGCGGCTATCCGCTGTAAAATAGGGGATATAATAGTGCTTCTCTCTGACGGTGCGGTTAGCGAAGGCACCGACTGGATACGAGCCGAAATTGAGGCGTGGCGTGAGGGCTCGGCACAGGAACTTGCCGACCATTTGTGCCTTTGCGCAAAGCGTAGAAGAAGTGAAAAAAGGCAAGACGATATTACGGTTATGTGCGCTATTCTTGATAAAGCGGTGTGACGGCTTTTTTGTAGTAACAAAAATAAAACTGTGTAGAAATTTTTCTACACAGTTTTCGCTATATTAAAAACAAATTTAGTTGTGGATAAAACGCATAAGAACGCCGTTTTTATGTTTAATCCCAGTAATTTAGTTTTTTGCCTTGGTTATAGAGCAAGTTTGCCAAAAATGAATAGCCGAGTTGGTTTAAATGAATTTCGTTTGGGTTATTGTTAAGACGGAAAGACGGTGGTATCTCGCCGTCACACATTTTTTGTGTATCTTGGGTTCCCGGTGAAATGCCGAAATAATCGAAACCGTTTTTTAGCAGTTCGGCTCTAAAATCAATTGCTTTTTCACCAAAAGTTTCTATAAAAGTTTTGGCATAGTATTTGTTCCAATAGGGAATTACAACCAAATAACAGTCGTTACCGTGACGGGCTATCATTTTTTTGTTCTGCTCTATTAAAAAGTCGATATCCGCTTTAGTTGGAACACCCGAAACACGTCCGTTTGTTCCAATATAAAAAATTTCACAAAAACTGCCTTTAGACTGCTCTTTAGAAGATAAAAATTCAACTTTAGCGCCCTTTTTTATTGTGAGGCATTGGGCTGAATTAGGTCTTTTTAAGAGAAAATCTTTACCGTTTTTAACCATAAAATACTCGTTATTGTCAATAAAAACCGAATCGGATTCAAACGAATAAGGGCTAAAAGGATTTGGGTGCAAACTAATATTTATTAGAGTTTTGTCCGGAAGTTCAAAGGCGTGGTAATATTGGTTTACCCTTATATCAAGGGAATCTTGACCTTTTTGAAAAACAAAATCTTTAGCGGTTTTGATAGGATACGCACCTTGTCTTGCGGCAATGGTTTTTGCCGTTTCTCCGCCACCGCCTGCGTTTATAACTTCATATTTTTCGCCTAATAACTTTTGCAAAACTGCGGGGTAGTTGGTTTTGTTATCCATTCCCATTCCAACCGTAATACTGTCACCCCAACAAATAATTCGTTTTTTCATATTTTATACGCTGTATTCGTTATAAACTTCACCGTTCAAGAGGTTTTTCCACTCGAATTTACCGTTTTGTAAAATCATAAAACTATGTGGTGAATTTTCTTTTGGAATTGAAACCGAGCCACAGTTGAGGTATGTGAAATCGCCCATATCTTCACATTTTGGCACGTGGGTATGACCGTTTAACAGTATATCACCGTTGGCAATCGGCGGTGGGGTTTGAGGACTGAATTTATGTCCGTGAGTGGCATATATCAGGCGGCTGCCTACAGGAATTACCGCATAATCCGCCAAAATCGGAAAATCAAGCACCATTTGGTCAACTTCGGTATCGCAGTTGCCCCTAACGCACAAAAGTTTGTCTTTTAACGGGTTTAAAAGGGCGATAATTTCCTTTGGGGCGTAATTTTCGGGTAAATCGTTACGTGGACCGTGGTATAAAATATCGCCAAGAAGCAACATTTTATCGGGCTTTTCTTTTTTGAAAGCTTCAAGTAGCATTTTTAAATATTTAGCCGAACCGTGAATATCAGAAGCAATTAAAAATTTCATTTTTTTATTCCTTTACTAAAACTTTTTTAATTTCCCCAAAAATCATATTATGAAAATCATTTTCTTTGTACCATTTAAGCGAATCTTTGTCGATAAAACATTCTTTTTCAAGCGGTTGCATATAATTCTTTTTGCAAATAAGTACAAGTCGTGCTTCCTTGAAATATACGGTATTATCTTCAAAAATAGGGGAAAGACCTGTCATTTCGGTTTTATTAACGTCTCTGCCCGATAAACTTCCGCAAACCTTGTGAATATCTTTTTTATCGCCGTAAAAACTAAGGGCAAAGTAGTCGCTTTTTTCAACAAATTCCATTGTGTATCTTTGGGGGCGTATCATTGCTATTGCGGTATCTTTACCCCACATTTCACCCATAAAACCCCAAGATGCAGTCATCATATTATAACCATTTTGGTCACCTGCGGATATCAGCATCCACTCATCAGCAATGGCTGATATAAGATTTTGTTTAATTTCTTTTGCAGTTATTTCTTTAAACATAAGTTCACTCTCCAATAATCACATTATACTCTAAATTATGCAGTTTTGCAATCATTTATATTTGACTTGAAGTGAAAAATATGATATCTTTATTCTAGTATTAAAAAGGAGGCCTTTTTATGAAAAACAAATTTTCAAAAGGTGTTTTAAAATGGCTTTTAACCCTTGTGGTTATAGGTGGATATTATTGGATTGTTTTACCGCCTATTAACCTTCAAAGCCGTGATTTTTGGAGTTTTGTAACCTTTATTGTTATTGTAACGGTTATAATAAACGCCTTTTCACAAGTGGTGGAGTTTATAAAGCAGAATAAAAGTAACACACGTGTTTCGGGTGTGCCTAAATTAAACCTTAAAGCACTTGGAAAACCGCTAAAAGTTGCTTTAATAATTGTTTTGGGCATAGTTGTTTTAAGCGCAGTCGCTTCGCTTATAGGGGCTGAAATTTTCAATGCTACCGGCTATAAAGATTTAATCACCATTGAAAATGGTGACTTCACTACCGACGTTGCCGAAATAAGCCAAGATCAAATTCCCGTTGTTGACCGTGATACCGCTTCACGTTTAGGACAGCGTAAACTTGGCGAAATGGCAGATTTGGTATCACAGTTTGAAATTGAAGATATTTATACTCAAATTAATTATAAAGGTAAACCTGTTCGTGTAACACCGCTTATGTACGGTGATATTATAAAATGGCTCAACAACCATTCGCAAGGTATTCCTGCTTATATTACGGTTGATATGACCACCCAAGAAACCGAACTTGTGCGTCTTGAAAACGGTATAAAATATTCGGACAGCGAGTATTTTATGCGTGACTTAAACCGTGCGTTAAGATTTAAATACCCCACAAAGATTTTTGATGAAATATCTTTTGAAATTGATGAAAACGGAACACCTTTTTGGGTGGCTTCGGTTGTAGATTTTAAGGTTGGTATTTGGAGCGGAAGCGATATTGACGGTGTTGTTATTATGAACGCAAGCACCGGCGAAAGTAAGTACTATAAACTTGAGCAAGTGCCAACTTGGATTGACCAAGTTTTTGATTCTTATATGATTGAGCAACAACTTGTTTACAACGGTAAATACCGCTCTGGATTTTGGAATTCAATTTTTGGCCAACGTGGAGTTTTGCAACCAACCGACGGATATAACTATTTGGCGCTTAAAGACGACGTGTATATGTACACAGGTATGACTTCGGTTACAAGCGATGAGTCAAACGTTGGATTTGTGCTTGTAAATCTTCGTACAAAAGATACAAAATTTTATACTATCCCCGGTGCTGAAGAATATTCGGCAATGAGTTCGGCTGAAGGTCAGGTTCAACACTTGAAATATTCGGCAACTTTCCCGTTGCTTCTTAACGTTTCTGACAGACCAACCTATTTTATGTCTTTAAAAGACGGTGCGGGACTTGTTAAAATGTACGCTTTTGTTGACGTTAATCAGTATCAAATAGTGGGTACGGGTAACTCGGTTGAAAGCGCAAAAGCCGATTATATTTCAAAACTTAAAACCGAAAACGTAACCGAAGTTCCCGAAGCAGAAGTGAAAGAAACAACAGCCGTTATTGAAAAAATCACATCGGCAGTAGTTGACGGAAATACTGTTTACTATATTAAGTTCCAAAAAGATGAAGCAGTTTATACAGCCCTTGTTACCAAGTCGGATTTACTGCCTTTTGCAAAGAGCGGTGATACTGTGAAATATACAGTAAGCGGTAAGGTAATAAACACAATAGAATTTGAATAATCGGTATTGTTTTACAGAAGTTTTTAAAATATAGGAATGGTAATGTGTAAATGAAGAAATTGGCGTTTATTTTGGCTGTGGTTTTATTTATCAATACAATGGCGCTTTCTTATGTGTTGTATAGAAATAATCAATATAAAACCGATTACAGCAATTTATTTGGCAAGGATAAGTATTTTGTTGAAAATCTTGAAAATGGCGACATAAAAGTTTATATTATGGCGCCCAAAAATTCAGATGAAGAATATTCAATTTTTGATATTTTGGAAGATTTTATGAATGAGAAAGGATATAAAAATCTTCCCGATGAACGTTTGGGTGCTACTCACTTTTTTATCAATTCAGAAGGTAACAAAGTAGATTGTGTTGCTACTAATTACCGCAACTATACTGAGTGGTATATTATGTTTGGGAAAGATTGATGAATATAGAAAAACGGACTGTGCAAAACAGTCCGTTTTTTGTGTTTTATAGTTTAAAATCTTCTTCTGTATAGTTATCAGCGATTTTCTGCGCTTTTGGTACGCGCTTTAGTGGGTCGTATTTATAACTTTTACAGTAATCACGTTCGGGCATAACACCGTGTTTTTTACAAATGGTTTCGTTTGTGAATTCTAACACCTTACCGTAAACGCAGTAACTGCAAGATTTTGGTAAATTTTTATTAAATCCGATTTTACTCATTTTTTCACTTCCCTTAAAATCATTATACCAAATCTTTTAACATATTACCAGCATAATTTTTTTCGCTTAAAGATATTATGAAAACAATACCCATTAAAATCAGCGAGATACCAACTGCAGAATTTGTTTGAAAATATGAAAATTCGAGGGTTTTGGTGTTTGAAAGAACGGTAAGTGAAATGTTAAAAATTTTTATAAAGGCGTATGTGAAAAGTGTACTGCAAAGGGCATGGAAAATTCGGCAAATAATAAATTTTAAATAGTTGATTTTTAGTCCTTTTGAAAGAGCAAAAATTTGACACCAAACACAAAGTCCGCCAAAACCTAAAAGAAATGATATGAGATAGATGTTTCGAGTAGAAGATATACCGCTTGTGACCTCTAAAATAACTTTCAAGCCGTTTAAAAAGGGTAGAAATTTTTGATATTCGTTTATGTAGCCCACAATTACACAAAACAGAATAACGTATCCTGAAATGCTTATAAGTGTTGAACAAGCGGCAGCGGCACTGGCTGTAAAATTGTCTATTAAGTTTTCCCGAAGTGTTTTAACGGGGAGAGTTTGTGTGGTTTTTTTGTTTAAAAAAAGTGCCATAATTATTGACGGTAAAATATGTGCCAAAAAGAGAAAAACGCCTATTTTTTTGCTTTGAAATATGGCGTTGCCAACCGCTAAAATTATAAATGCCGGACCTGCGTTTATGCAGTAATAAAGCATATTCTCTTTGGCTTCTTTTGAAAGGTCGGACTCATTTAGCATTTTTGCGCCAAGCGGATACCCACCTATTAGTGAAAGCAAAAAAATACAGTTTTTTTGTGACAGTTTTATGGTTTCAAGTATTTTTGATTTTAAAATAAATAAAACACAAAAAGTAAACGGAAAAAGTGACGGTATAACAATTTTTCCGCAAATCACAAGACCCGAAATGGCACTGTTTGTGCAAATTTTTGGGTCTTTTAATATTAAAAAACCAAGAAATGAAACCGCTAAAATACAACAAAATGATATAACTTTTTTCACTGTATCACCTATGAATTATTTTATTTTTGTTTTCATACCATTATTACAAGGGAGTTGTGTTATTTTGGCTAAAAAAATGAAAATTGAAACACAAAAGCAAAAGGAAAAATGGAATATATTTTCGGGTGAAGAACTATCAAAATCGGCTTTAATAGGACCAAGGTTGGAGTTTTTTTCTAACAGGCAATTAATTCTTGAAGGGTGTTTAGGACTTCTCGAATATAACGATAATTTCCTGAAA
The DNA here is from genome assembly GCA_015066165.1 of Oscillospiraceae bacterium. Classification (GTDB taxonomy): domain Bacteria; phylum Bacillota; class Clostridia; order Oscillospirales; family Acutalibacteraceae; genus UBA737. The sequence goes on from SVOX01000061.1 coordinate 7,603, forward strand.
TTACGGCTTTTAAAAGGGGCTTTGGTGCTTGAAGGAACCGGTTTTGATATTGTTTCTTTTGAAGAAAAAACAATAGTTGTAAAAGGTGAATTTTCTCGCTTGGAATTTTGTGTTTAAGGGTGTTTGTATGCTATATATTTACAGGTTTTTAGGCGGTTTTTTAACTGTTGAATTTTATGGAATATACCCTGAAAAAGTGCTTAATTTATGTGCTAAAAACGGAATTTATATTTGGTCGGCAAAATATAAAAAGCAAAGAATTGTATGCAAAATTACGGTACGTGATTTTTTAAAACTTCGCACAATTTTACGAAAAAGCGGTATAAGAGCTCATATACTTGAAAAAAAGGGTTTCCCTTTTTTTATTAAACGTTACAACAGCCGATTTGGTATTTTTTTCGGTTTTATTATATTTTTGTCGTTTTTACAGGTAATGTCGGGCTATATTTGGGTGGTCAGAGTGGTTGGAAATGAGCAAGTCCCAACTCAAAAAATATTAACCGACTGTCAAAATATTGGCATAAAAGCGGGTATTAGAAAAAGCAAAATTAACGCTAAAGCCGATGCGCAGGAATTGCTATTAGAGAATAATAAATTGGCTTGGGGCAGTTTTAATGTAGAGGGTTGTATATTAACCGTTAACGTTACGGAAATTACAAACGAGAAAAAGCAAGCGGGTGACGCCGCTAACCTTGTGGCTGTGGCTGACGGAGTTATAAAGCGTATTGACGTGAAAGCAGGGGACTGCGTTGTTAAAGTTGGTGATATTGTGAGTAAAGGTGACGTTTTGGTTTCGGGCGTTATTGAAACACTTACAGGTACACGGTTTGTGCATTCTAAAGGTGAAATAATAGCACAAACCAAAACCGAAATCCGCTTTGAAGAACCACTTTTAAGAACACAATTTTTTGATACGGGC
>SVOX01000062.1 GCA_015066165.1 Oscillospiraceae bacterium
ATTCAAGATGCAAAAGAAAAAGGCATTTTGGTTGATGCTACTGTAGGCCGTAAAACAAAAACAGTAATTATTACCGATAGCCATCACATTATTTTATGTTATTTAACATACGAGAAGTTGGCTTCACGTTTAAGTGAGGCAGAAGTTGATTTTGAGGAGGACGAAAATGAGTAAAGGCGGAATTTTTATAATATCGGGTCCTTCGGGTTCGGGCAAAGATACTTTGCTGGTTGAACTATTTAAAAAACGTCCTGATATAAAATTTTCTATTTCTTCAATTACAAGAAAAATGCGTGAAGGTGAAAAAGAAGGCGAAAAGTATAATTTCATTTCCCGTGAAAAGTTTGAGCAAATGCTTGAAAATGATTTGTTGCTTGAATACAACATTTACGCAGGTAACTATTACGGTACGCCAAAACTTCCCGTTTTAGAAGCAAGTGAAAACGGTGTTGATATGATTATTGAAGTTGATGTTAACGGAGCTGCAAATATTCGTAAAAAATTGCCCCAAGCAATTAGTATTTTTATAATGCCACCTTCTTATAAAGAATTACGCCGTCGTTTAAGCGGTCGCGGAACCGAAACCGAAGTTGTAATTGATGAGCGTATGCACATTGCTCTTTCAGAAATTACAAGAGCCACTGAATATGACTATATTGTTGTAAACGAAGATATCAATACTGCTGTTAGTGATATTATTTCGGTAATAGACCACAGCCGTTTGAATATAAAAAGACAAAAACAATTAATTGATGAGGTGCTTAAAAATGTTGAATCCTAATATTGGTAAACTTATAAAAAACTATGAAAATAGATACCGCTTGGTGCTTGACGTTGCACATACTGCACGTGATATTTCCAAAGCGCAAGAAGAAAACGGTGAAATCTCTACTTTAAAACCGGTAAGCGTTGCTATTGACACTTTGGCAAACAAAACCGAAGATTAATTATTTACTGGAGGATTATTTATGAAAGGAACAGTTGTAAAAGTTGCCTTACAAGGCGCCACTTTTGCTTATGACAAACTTTACAGTTATGCTGTTCCAAGTAATTTGTCCGTAATGGCGGGTTGTAGAGTTTTGGTACCTTTTGGTAAAGCCAACCTTAAAAAACAAGGTATGGTTTTTGAAGTGTTAGAAGATGATACCCAAAAATTGAAACCGATACTTTCTGTTATTGATAACGAGCCCGTTTTAAACAGTGAATTTTTAAAAATGTGTGAGTATATGCATAATACTGTATTTTGCAATTACTACGATGCCGTTAATGCAATGTTACCAACAGGTATCACACACAAACTTGTTAATTTTTATTCAGCAAATGAAGATTTTGTATCACTTTCGCTTTTAAATGAAATTGAGAATCAAATTTTTTCATATTTAAAGAAAAAAGGCGAGGTTCAAGAAAGTGAAATTTTATCAACCTTTGATGTTTCGCCAGAAGAATTAAACTTATTGACACAAAGAGAAGTTTTAATTAAAAACAGTGATACAAAACAAAAAATGTTAGATGCTACTCAAAAATGGGTGCGTCTTTCGGATGATTTTGAAAATATTAAAATCACACCAAGACAAAAAGATGTTGTTGAACTTCTTCGTGATATTGAAACTGCAAGTATTAAAGAAATCCGTTATTTTACGGGTGTTTCACTTTCGGTTATTGAAAATTTAATAACAAAAGGTGTTTTACTGTGCTTTGAAAAACAAGTTTTTAGAAAGCCGTATAAATCAAACCAAAACCCCGTTGTTTCTGAAATTAAATTAACCGAGGAACAAGAGAATGCCTATAACGGTTTGGTTAGAGATTACGAAAACCAACAAAGCAAAGCCGCACTTTTATACGGAGTCACAGGTTCAGGTAAAACCCAAGTATTTTTAAAACTTGTTGACCGTGTTTGTTCCGATAACAAGGGTGTAATTGTAATGGTGCCCGAAATTGCGTTAACACCGCAAATGATAAACATATTTTTAAACCGTTACGGAAGTAAAATTGCGGTTTTTCACAGCGCCATGTCCCAAGGTCAACGTATGGACGAGTGGAAACGTATAAAAAACGGTGAAGCGCTAATTGCAATTGGTACTCGCAGTGCTATTTTTGCACCTTTTAAAGAATTAGGTCTTATTATCATTGATGAAGAACAAGAACACACCTATAAATCCGAAAAATCACCACGTTTTCATACTCGTGATTTAGCGAAGTTTAGAACTGCTTATCATAAAGGGCTTTTATGTTTGGCTTCGGCTACACCTTCAATAGAAACCTTTACAAAAGCCAAAAACGGTAAATATTCACTTTATACAATAAAACACAGATACGGTGACGCTAAACTACCAAACGTTACTGTTGTGGATATGAAAAAAGAAATTTTAAACGGTAATTCGGGCAGTATTAGTACTGTTTTGTACGAAGAATTAAATACTGTACTTGAAAATAAAAAACAAGCAATAATTTTACTAAACAGACGCGGTCACAATACCTATATTTCTTGTCCTGACTGCGGTTATGTTGCTACTTGTCCCAATTGCAGTATTTCTTTAACCTATCACTCGGCTAATAAACGGCTTATGTGCCATTATTGCGGTCATTCGGTACCAATTACAAAAAAATGTCCTGAATGCGAAAAAGAACATATGAAATTTTTAGGACTTGGAACACAAAAAGCGCAACAAGAACTTCAAGCGTTATTTCCAAAAGCACGTATTTTAAGGTTAGATGCTGACAGTACAGTTTCAAGAGATTCCTATTCTAAATATTTGAACGATTTTGCAAACGGCGAGTATGACATTCTTTTAGGTACACAAATGGTGGCAAAAGGTCTTGATTTTCCAAACGTTACACTTGTTGGAGTTTTGGGAGCCGACGGTGCTTTATATAGTGAAGACTTTAAAAGTTTTGAACGTACGTTTTCACTTTTGACTCAAGTTGTCGGCAGAGCGGGTAGGGGACAAAACGAAGGTAAGGCAATTATCCAAACCATAAATCCCGAAAACAATATAATAGAACTTGCAAAAAATCAAGATTTTGAAAGTTTTTATAATAGCGAAATTATGACTCGCCAACTTTTAACTTTTCCGCCATATTGTGATATATGCTATATTTGTACTATCTCTATTTACCGTGAAGAAGCCATAACGGCAATAAATGGCATTTTTGACAATATACGGGAAATGATAAATAATGAATATAAAGATGTTAAAATCATTGTTTTAGGTCCAACTTCTTCGGCTATTGCAAAAATTAATAACCGTTATAGATTTAGAATGATGATAAAATGTAAAAATAACAAACGGTTTAGGGAATTGCTTAAAAAAGCAATTGATATTAAACTTTTGAAAGATGTTTCTATTTCTGTTGATTTTAACCCGGAAACAGTTATTTAGGAGGAAAACTTATGGCTATTCGAAATATTGTCACATTAGGAGATGATGTTTTAAGAAAAGTTTGCCGTACTCAAATGCAGTTTGATGAAAAACTATGGACTGTGCTTGATGATATGAAAGAAACTATGTATAAAGCCGAAGGTGTTGGTCTTGCGGCACCGCAAATCGGCATTTTAAGAAGATATTGTGTTATTGACGTTGGTGACGGTCTTGTGGAACTTATAAATCCCGTTATTACTGAAATGAACGGCAAACAAACCGATAGTGAGGGTTGTTTATCTTTGCCCGGTAGAAGCGCCGAAGTTACAAGACCACAAAAAGTGACTGTTCGTGCTCAAGATAGATTTGGTAATAACTTTACCATCACAGGCGAAGATTTAAAAGCACGTGCTCTTTGTCACGAAATTGACCATCTCGACGGAATACTTTATATTGATAGAGCAAAAAGGGACAAATAATATGAGAATAGTTTTTATGGGTACGCCCGACTATGCGGCTGTAACCCTTGACTCGCTAATTAAAAGCGAACATGAAATTTGTGCAGTTTTTGCGCAACCCGATAAACCCGTTGGCAGAAAACAAATATTAACACCACCGCCTGTGAAAGTTTTGGCACTTGAAAATAATATACCTGTATTTCAGCCAAATTCGGTTAAAACGGGTGAAGCGTATGATATTTTAAAACAAATCAACCCCGATGTTATTGTTGTTGTGGCATACGGTAAAATATTGCCGAAAGAAATATTGGAACTTCCAAAATACGGTTGTGTTAACGGTCACGCATCGCTTTTGCCAAAATACCGTGGCGCTTCACCTATACAATGGTGCATTGTTAAAGGTGAAAAAGAAACCGGTGTTACTACAATGCTTATGGATGAAGGTATGGATACAGGCGATATTTTAGAAGTTGAAAAAGTTCAAATTGGTGATGATGAAACCGCTGAAGAACTTTTTGACCGCCTTTCAAGCGTTAGTGCGCAACTGATGCTATCTACCCTTAAAAAGTTAGAAAACGGTGAAATAACCCCCAAAAAACAAACAGGGGAGCCGTCTTACGCACCAATAATCAAAAAAGAAATGGCAAAACTCGATTTTTCTAAACCTGCTACTATAATTCATAATGCGGTTAGAGGTTATTATTCTTGGCCGTGCGCATTCTTCTTTCTTGACGGCAAACGAATCAAGGTTATTAAAACAAAAATAGGCGATAAAACCCAAAAAGAAAGCGGAACCGTAATAGCCAATACTGAAAACTTGCAAATCGCTTGCGGTGACGGTACTTCAATTTGCATAACCGAACTTCAAGTTGAAGGTTCAAAACCAATGACCGCTAAACAAATGCTTTGTGGTAAGTCAATACCGCTTGGTACTGTTATTGGTGAATAATATGGTAAATCCAAGAAAAATTGCGGTAAAAGCCCTTTTGAAAATTGAAAATGAAAATTCATATTCTAATCTTGCAATAAATTCTTTATTTAACGAAGTTCAAATTTCTTCACAAGATAAAGCGTTTGTTACCGCCCTGATTTACGGTGTTTTAGAACGTAAAATCACTTTAGATTACGTAATTTCTTCTCATATTAAAACTTCAATTAAAAAAGTTTCAAAGTTTACTTTAACTGTTTTACGGGTTGCGCTTTATCAAATAATGTTTATGGATAAAATTCCCCAAAGCGCCGCCGTAAACGAAGCAGTAAAACTTATAAAAAACTCAAAAGAAAACCGTAACAGCGGTTTTGTTAACGCTGTTCTTCGCAATATTTTAAGAAGTGAAAATTTAATTCCAAACGGACAAAGTGTAGAAGATTTAAGTGTTATTTACTCTTGCCCGAAAGAAATTATTGAAAGTTTTATTAATGATTACGGCAAAGAAGATGCGTTAGAATTTCTAAAAGCCGGATTAGAACCTGCACCGCTTACTTTAAGAGTGAATACTCTTAAAACGGATGTTGACACTTTTATTGAAAACATTGGTGTTGATGCCATAGCGGGCGAAGTATCTGGCAGTGTTATTCTTAAAAACGGTATTGACATTGCGAAGAGTAATCTTTATAAACAAGGTATGTTTTACGTACAAGATACGGCTTCTCAAAAATGTGTTGCTGTTTTAAACCCAAAACCTTACGAAAAAATGCTTGATATGTGTGCCGCACCCGGCGGAAAATCTTTTTTATCGGCAATTTTAATGGAAAATAAGGGTGAAATTATTTCATGCGACCTTTATGAGCACAAGTGTAAATTGATAAACGATGGTGCTGATAGATTAGGTCTTGATATTATAAAACCGCAAGTTTGCGATGCTACTGTATTTAATGAAAATTTAGGCAAATTTGACTGCATTTTATGTGACGTTTTATGTTCGGGACTTGGTATTATTCGCCGCAAACCCGAAATTAAGTATAAAGATTTTAAAGAGTTTGACAATTTGCCGAAATTACAACTTCAAATTTTAAATAATGCAAAAAATTATCTTAAAAAAGGCGGTAGAATTTTATATTCTACTTGCACTTTAAGAAAAGCCGAAAATCAAGAAGTTGTTGATGAGTTTTTAAATGAAAATAAAGAATTTTCTCTTAAATTTTCTCATACGTTTATGCCTCATATTGATAACACTGACGGATTTTTCTGTGCTTTGTTTGAATATAATTAAAGGAGGGTCAATTTGGAAAAAATCGATATCCGTTCTTTTGATTTAAAAGAATTGAGCGAATTTATTTGCGGTTTATCTCAGCCGAAGTTTCGCGCTAAACAAATTTTCAAATGGCTTCAATCGGGTATTGAAGATTTTTCGCAAATGACCAATATCCCAAATGACTTACGTCAAGTTTTAAGTGAAAAATGCTATATCGCAAACGTTAAAATTGTTAAAAAATTTGTTTCAAAAATCGATGGTACCGTAAAATACGTTTACGAACTTTTTGACGGTGAATATATTGAATCGGTTTTAATGAAATATGAACACGGTTACACAGTTTGTATTTCTACTCAAGTTGGTTGCAGAATGGGTTGTTCGTTTTGTGCTTCGGGACTTGACGGATTATTAAGAAACTTAACTGCATCCGAAATGTTGGCTCAAATTACAAAAGCCCAAACTGATAATAATATTCGTGTATCAAATGTTGTTATGATGGGTATGGGCGAACCTCTTGATAATTTTGAAAATTCGGTTAAATTTTTACGTTTAGTTTCTTGTGATGAGGGTTTAAATATTGGACTTCGCCATATTTCACTTTCAACTTCAGGTGTTGTAAGCGGTATTGAAAAGTTAGCAAATTATAACTTTCCAATAACACTTTCAATTTCTTTACACGCCCCAAATGATACAATTCGTAATACGATGATGCGTGTTAATAAAAAATGGAACGTTGAAACACTACTTAATGCGTGTCGTCAATATCAAAAAGTTACTTCACGAAGAATTTCTTTTGAATACGCTTTAATAGAAGGTGTAAATGATTCTTTTCAATGTGCAGATGAATTAGCAAAACGCTTAAAAGGAATTATGTGTCACGTTAATTTAATTCCCGCAAATCCTGTAAAAGAAAACAGTTTCAAAAAACCAAATCACGATAAAATAATGCGTTTTAAAGAACGCCTTATATATAACGGTATAAATGCTACAGTTCGCCGAACCTTAGGCGCCGATATCGACGCATCGTGCGGACAGTTAAGAAGAAAAGCAAAGGAGGTACTAACCTATGATAATTCACTCTAAAATTGACAAAGGTGTAATTCGTCATAGCAATCAAGACGCTTTTATAGCGGGACAAATTGCTAAAGATTTTACCTTTGGTATTGTTTGTGACGGTATGGGCGGTGCAAATGCTGGTAACGTTGCAAGTGAAATTGCTGTGAAAACCGTTAGTGAATATCTTTACAATTCGTACCGTGAAAATATGACTACCACCGAAATTGAACGTGTTATAAAAAACGCTATTCAAAGTGCAAATCTTCAAATTTTTGACCGTTCAACTAAAAACGATGCCTTAAAAGGAATGGGAACAACTATTGTTGTTGCTGTTGTTAAAAACAATGAAGTTGTTATAGCGCACGTTGGTGATAGCAGAATTTATCTTGTTAACAATCAATTAACTCAACTTACAAAAGACCATTCAATAGTTCAGTCTTTAATTGAATCAGGTAAAATTTCTGCCGAAGATGCTACCGTTCATCCAAGGAAAAATATTATTACCCGTGCTTTAGGTGTTGAGCAAGAAGTGGTTGTTGATACTGATTTTCTTGATATTTCACCAAATGAGAGTTTGCTTTTATGCACCGACGGACTTACTAACTTTGTTGCAAATGATAAAATTTTACAAACGTTTACTCAAAATGATATTTCATCTGTTGCAGAAACATTAGTAAATCTTGCAAATGAAGGCGGCGGCGGTGACAACATTACTGTTGTTACACTTACTGCGCAATAAGAAAGGACTGTTTTAAATGGATAAATTTTTAGGAAAACGTATTGACGGAAGATATGAAATTAGAGAGATTATTGGCGTTGGCGGTATGGCCGTTGTTTACAAGGCGTACGATAACGTTGAAAACCGCTTGGTTGCTGTTAAAATTTTAAAAGAGGAATTCCTTTCAAACCAAGAGTTTTTGAGACGTTTCAAAAATGAATCTAAAGCGATTGCAATGCTTTCACATCCAAACATAGTTAACGTTTACGACGTTAGTTTTGGTGACCTTATTCAGTATATTGTAATGGAATATATTGAAGGTATTACTTTAAAAGAATTTATTGAACGTGAAGGTAGTCTTCGTTGGAAAGACGCTGTTCATTTTACAATTCAAATTTTAAAAGGTCTTCAACATGCTCACGATAAGGGTATTGTCCACCGTGACGTTAAACCGCAAAACATTATGGTTTTAGAAGACGGCACAATAAAAGTTACCGACTTTGGTATTGCACGTTTTGCACGTAACGACCAACGCACAATTACTGATAAGGCAATTGGCTCGGTTCATTATATCAGTCCTGAACAGGCAAGGGGAGAGAAAACCGACGAAAAAACCGATATTTATTCTGTTGGTGTTATGCTTTATGAAATGCTAACGGGTAAACT
>SVOX01000063.1 GCA_015066165.1 Oscillospiraceae bacterium
GCTGTAGTTGAAAAAATAAACAGCGGAGAATATGATAACATCATTCTAAACTTTGCAAACTGTGATATGGTAGGTCACACAGGCGTGTTTGATGCCGCTGTAAAAGCAGTTGAAACTGTTGACACTTGCGTTGGCAGAGTTGAAGATTCTACCAAAAAAATGGGTGGTATAATGCTTCTTACTGCTGACCACGGCAACGCCGATAAAATGATTGATACCGACGGTTCACCTTTCACCGCACACACAACAAACCCTGTTCCCTTTGCTGTTATCGGTAAGAATGTGCGCTTCGTCACGGCGGTAAACTTTGCGACATTTCACCAACTATCATAAAACTTTTAGGCCTTCCACAGCCCGAAGAAATGACCGGTGAATCATTAATTAAATAATAATTACACAACAAAAACTGCAGTCCGCAATGGACTGCAGTTTTTAATTTACACCGCAAAAATCCCCTGTGTCTATATGTTCAATTTTTGCAATTCTTCTGTTTATTGTTTTGATTTTTTCCTCTATAACAGGTAAACGTGCAGTTGCGCTATTATGAGATTCAACCTTTTTTTCAAGTTGTTCCAAACGGTAATTCACCAATTTGCTTGAGCAAATAATACCGCTAAAAGTGCCAAGCAGTGTACCCGCAAAGGAAATTAAAGCCACAATTACCGTACTGTTCATTATTATTCTCCTAAAATTTTCTTTAAATTTTCCCTTTCTTGTTTAAATTCTTTGTCATTACTAAAAAGCGTTGAATACGAAAATAAAACAAAGCCGCTAACGTTTTTGTCCTTTTGACAAATTTCAGTTTGACGTGAAATAATATCACTGTTTTGTGACCACTCTTTAATATCCGGTTCCAACTTTGGCTTTGCTTTATATACACCTAACCCTATTTTTAGTTTTACCTTTTTATTTCTATTTGCTAAATCTTTCCACTTTTGCAACAAATTAAGAAATTTAAAGTCGTCATCAGGATATTCAAAACCAAAATACAATTGAGGTATAATTTCGTCAACGAAACCCTCATCAACCCATTTCCCCACATCGGCATATAAATTATTGTAATTTTGCTCAATAGAAGCGGCAGGACTAATACTGAATACTATATCGTGATTTGAGTATTTAATTGCCTTGTAGCATTGCTCAATAAGTTCATTTACATTACTTCTTCGCCAATCGAACAAATTTTTTGCTTTTAGTGTATTTGATTTATATTGTGAGTAAGAGGTTTCATCAAAATCAGTTTTAGTGGTTGGATAAAAATAGTCGTCAAAATGAATACCGTCAATATCGTACCGCACAATAAGTTCTCGCAAAGAGTCTATAATCAAACACCTAACTTCGCTACTTGCAGGGTTTAAATATATACCGTCAGAAAAAGCAACATTACTGTCGTTTTGCTTAATATCATCATTTAACCAACGGTATGCAGGGCTCTCGGCGTCAAGTTTTGTAATATCTTCACTTCCGCTTAAAATTCTATATGGATTAACCCATGCGTGAACCTTTAAGCCGTGTTTTTTGCATTGGTTTATAAAATATTCCAAAACGTCAAAATCATATTTTTTAACGCTTTTCAAAAGCGGAAAATAATCTGATTTATAAATTGTACTGCCAAAAGCCCTTGTGTGTATGTAAAGATTTTCAATTTGTAATTGTTTACAGTTTTCTATAACCGTTTGAAATTCTTTTTTTAAGTCACTTTGAAACATTTTTTCAAGTTCATAGTAAGAAATCCAAACACCGTTTTGATTACTATGTGTTTTATTACATCCCGTAACAAACAAAAGACACAAACTCACCAAAAACAAACTTAAAAACTTTTTCATACCCTACCCTATTATTCTGTAATAAATTTCCGCTTCGCCAATGCTTAAAAAGTCATTTGAAGAAATGGTTAAAAACACGCCGTTAACACCGTGCAAATGCGGAACTATTCGCACAGATTTATAATCGTGTTTATTAAATGCTTCACCAATAAATCCAAAGTTTATTGTATTAATTTCTTTGGAATTAACGGCAATTTGTGCTTTATCAACAGCCGAAATGGAAAGATAAATATTATCTATATTCATTTTTTGCTCAAAACTTGCCATTTGAAAAACTTTTGTAGTAATAAAGTTTTCAATCTTTTTCTCTGCTTGGCAAATCTCACCGTTTGTATCTAAATATACATAAACATCTTTCTCACCGTCAAGGGTTGCAATATACGCTACTGTGGTGTCACGTGAACTGCAAAGGAATCTGAATTTTGCTTTATGGTAAAAACCGCATTGCAAAAATACTTCATTTGGTATTTTCCATAAATATATTGCACCGCAAGAGAGGTCTATCACAATAACTTCATTTTTACAAACCAAAAAGTAATATTTTTCATTACCAACAGCAAAGGTACTTGAAACTTCGTAAAATGGCATTTTTTCTAAAATATTTTCCGAAAGATTAACAATTTTTTGTGTAGAAACCGACTCAAGCGCATAAACACAATTATCTTTACCTAACCAAATATTAACGTTATCACAAACTGCAACACTTCGTTTATTTTCACAACCAAGTTTGTTGGTGATTTGCGTAACCTTAATACTATCGCAGTATTTGAAAATTTTGTCATTATCTCTTAAAAGAGAAATTTCATTTATGTTTTTTCCAATACTAATGTCCAACGCATAAATTTCATACGGTTTAAAAGCCAAAATCTTATCCTTTTGAACCGAAAGAGCAGTAATCTCTGAATCGGCATTTCCTACCGTATCACTTGAACCTTGCGGGAAATATAAGGGGTTTTCGTAACTTGTAACAAACACCGTATTTCCGCTTTCACCGCCTGCGATAAACAATTTAGAATTGTTCTTCACACTGCAAGTAGAATATACAACCTTTGAAAAACCGTTTGCAATTTCTTTTACCGCAGTTATGCGAATATTATTTTCACAATATTTTTGCATAACCTGTATAGGATAATCTTGGCCTTCATAAGTAAAGTTCAGTATTCCTTTACTTCGGTCAATTGTGGCGGCAAGGTCAATATCGTTGAATTTTTTAGTGTCGGTTGCCCACTCGGGCTCGATTATCCACTCAACGTATTCAAACGTATTATAGTACACTCTGCAAACCACAGTTTCTTCTGCTAAATTTGAAAAAGGCAATCTAAACGAAGATGAATATCCGTCAGACGTATAATAGGCATAGAATTTACCGTTCAATAAATTTGGCGATTCAAGCGTTTTTGGTGACGGAGAAGAAAAACCGTTTTGCAAACGTGCGGTATCATAAAGGTTTCCCCTGCCGTTTATATAAACAGTAGGAACATAGTAATCATAAATTCTACTCCACTCTTTAAAATCTTTATCAATTTCATAAATGTAATAATATCTTTGTGATTCGTCCCAACTGTTTTGTACCGTCACCAAAGCAAAAATTCCGCCGCCGTTTTGTGATTCGCCGTTATAAAAAAGAATATTTATTGGGGTAAAGAAAACGTCGCTTGACTTTCGGTAAAACACCATATGACCTATGGGTTTAATATTTCCTTCAAGGTCAACTAAATAAACGTAAGTATAATATGCCGAATCATCGGTTAAAACGTCTGCCGTGGCTATTCTGTAATAAACACCTTCAATATAAATTTCGGTGTTGGTGATTTTGTATTCCAAATCACCGGTATTACCGTATATTTCCGTTTTAACCGCTTGTTCACTGTTACCCAAAAAACCGGGGCGTGTTTGTAAACTCGATTCTTTAAACCAAACGTTTTGCGCTTGGCTTAATTGATTATCTTCAATTTTAAAACTTGGATTTTTAAAATTCACACCGCCGTCTAATTTGGGTATTTTAAAACTTTTTACCGTTTGTCTTTTAAGAGAATTATATTTCATTTAATCAACTCCTTATCTTACAAAAGGTAATTTATCGGCAATTATTTCGGTTTTGGATAATGCAGTGGCTCTTTTTGCATTGTAAATGGCAGTAAATATTTGGTTTTTGGCACCGTCACCTTCGACCAAACACATTATCATTGCCGTTCCGTAACATAAGGCATCTAATGCTTCTTCACTCGCTTCCACCTTTTCAGAAAGACGTTTGATTTGAGGTATTTTCAAATCAACACAAATTTGATTTATAATATCAAGCGCCCTTTTAAACAAGGTTTCCTGACCTGCAATAATTATATCGTTTTCAATATAACCCAAAAGTCCTAAAACTCTTTTATAAATTTCATTACCTGTCATTTTCGGCTACCTCCATATTATTTTCAAGCAACGAGCCCCTATCACTGACCATACCGTCAGGCAAACGAACAACCAACTGTTCACGGTTAATAATTCCCTTATCATATAAACTAATCAATATGTCTGCACGCTCTTTATCTGTGTATGACGTTTCGTTTTGCACGTCAACTTTAGTATTTATAATAAGGTCTTTGTAACGTTCAGCGTTAAAATCAAGATACCATATACCGTTTTCATCTTTAATTTTAATTTTGCGGTTGCCGTATTTTAAAATCCAAAATTGAGCCCAAATTCTTGCAGTTAGTTCCACAAATGAATAGAACCTGTTTTTAACAATTTGCAAAGGCATAAGTGCCGCATTTCGCATTGTAATAAGTGCTGTAGCATTATCTGCACGTGAATCACCAAGCGCAACTTCATTTGCACCGCTTTGTGTTAACGTGTTGTTTATTAGTGAGTTAATGCTTTGGTCATAATTCTTTTCAAACGTGGGCGGTGTTACATATTTAACTGCACCCGCAACGTCTTCATTACTGCCAAAAACCTTAATAATTTGCCCCGGTTCGTTTGTGATTTTTCCGGTAACAGTATCACCGTTCACAAGCATTATAGGCATACCTGTTGTCATTGCCGACCAAACGTTTGCGGTAATCATTCTGTTTATGGCAATTTGGTTTGGTACCAAATATGTAATCTCACTTTCACCGTATGCCGAATTGTTTTTTCTCTCCCACTTAAATATTGAAATTGGGTAAACCTTAAGTTCGGTATCAAACTCCGGTCTTACAACTTCATTTTCACAAACCTTTATACATTTAATTGTATAACCCTTGTTTCTTTTATATTCCTTAAAAAGTTTTGTAAGAACGGTTATTTTCCCGTCGGTTTGTGACTCTTCAATTTTACGCAAAGCCGAAATATCTGCACCGTAAAGACGTGCTTCTCTTAAAACCGCCGCCGTATCCATTACAGTTGAAATAATAATATACGGTTGATTTTCCACTTCTTCTATATATGGGTCGCCAAAATATACGTCTTCAATATCAAGCACCTGACAGCAAATATCCCCTTTTATTTTAACCGTTTTAAAATCATCGGCATAAAGGCCTGTTTGCACTTCACTGTCCCAATATGTATAAAGCACACCTGTACCTGTAATATAAGCATTATGCAAAACCTTATCTTGCAATTCCGAAAAATTCACCCTTTCGGCAGTAGTATCAAAATACTTACTAAAAGCCGAAGTCATAATGGTAATATCTTCGGTATCACTATTATTAATAGTATTTCTTGAAAGAATAAAATCGTTATTTGTAGGAATACCTTCAGCAGAAAATTCAACCTTTGTGGGTACATTCAAAACTTGCGACATTTTATAATCGCCTATACGTTTGATTATGTTATGACGTACAAGCGGTCTTTCGTTTCCGCAATTAGCCCCGTACCATTGGTCGCCAATGTAAAATCTTTCGTTTATACGGTTTTGTTCAAACATACCCCTTTTACCAAGCGAAGATTTATAATTAATTCCCGCTGTGTATTCCGCAAAAATTTCTTTAGGTTGCTTTGTCATATTTATTCTCCTTAATGCAAGGGGGATTTCTCCCCCTCACAGTTTTAAATTATTATGCCACAGTTACAGTAGCAACGCTTGTATTGACACTTGTCATACCGTCAACAATAACCTTTGCAAAGTAATAATACTTACCTGCTTCAAGGTCGGTAGGTATAGTCATTGAAGCCGAATTAGCACCGGCAATCTTCACAGCGCCGTTACCGTTTTCATCTTCACATTTATACCATTGGTATGAAAGTTCACCTTCACTTTTTGCGCTAACGGTTAAAGAACCTGAAATTGAACCTGCAGTTACACTTTTATTTGCAGGGTTAGTAGTAATTGTTACTTCAGGTGAAACCCAAGCCCAAATAGCATCAAGACCGCTCTTGTTTACAAATACGTCATAGTAAATTCTGTAATCAAATTTGTAAGCATCAGCATCAATGTTTTGTTCAGGTGTGAAAATACGCATATTTTCGGTCTTTTTAACAAGGTGAGCACCTGATTTTGGTGTAACGAGCATATAAATCTCTCTTGCGTTTTCAGCAGGTTTAAATCCGCCTTCGCCAAAAGAATAGGCAGTTTTCATACGTTCGCTAACAACAGGTATAATTGTAACACCGTTAATTGATTTAACCTTGAGTGTAACGTCGCCTTGCTTAAAGTCGCTTACAGTAATCATTTTTGAAATTTCAGCAGAATTTTGAATTGCAGCAAACATATAACTGTCAACAAAAGCCACCAATTCTTCATCGTAGCCAACTTCGGTTTGAACGTGGTTAATAAGGTTTATAAGTGCTTCAAACGGCTTTGTAGCGTCGCCTTCAACTGTATTGGCACGGTTTAAAGCCAAACCGCCGAGTTTAGACAAAACGTAAGCATCACATTCGGGAACAACCTTTGTGCGAACATACTCGCCAAGAATTTTACCCGCAAGGTTTGCAATACCGGTTTCATCCATATCTTCACGGTCGATTTGTAAAGAACGTGCACGGTCCATAGCCATTGTGTAAGAAGTATTACTTACAGTAATAGCACCTTTTGTAAAGCCGGTGTCACGGTCGTAATCGGCAAGACCTTGGAAATCAACGTCAGGGATAATTACAGTTTTAGCACCAACAAACTTTGTAGCAAGTGCGTTATCTGAAAAGAAACCTGTTGCCGATTTTTGAGCGAACATTTTATCAAGTTCGGTTGAGTATTTAATTGCGTTTTCAATAGAGTTAATAGACATTTTAATTTCTCCTTAAAATTTAATTATTTTTGCCAAAGTCCACGTAGGAATTCGGCGGTTTCGGGGCTTTGTGCCCCTTTTTTGTTTACTAAACTACCCGTTGCAGACTGCTCTGCATCGAATTGATTTTTTACACTTGCTTTTATTGCAAGTTGTTGCTTGTGAAGGTATCTTAAATATTCATCAAGCAATAATGTACCCTTTAATTTTGCAGATTCGACAACGCTTTGCGGCAAATCTTCAACCGTTTTAATTTTGGGGAAGTTTTCACTCACTTCCGAAAATTTTAACCGGTCGCAAGGGTTAGAATTTTCAAGTTTTAAAATATGCTCGGCAAATTCTTTATCGCCGCCGCACTTTAAAAGTATTTCGTTTTCTCTAACAGAGTTTTTTTCATTTTTAATAGATTCCAAAAACTCTGCAACACTTTTACCTTCAGCACGGGCGATAATTTTAAGCGTGTCATAATCTTTTGAAATAACGTCGTATTTCATTCCTTTTTGCGCTAATTCCTGCGCTTTTTCCAAATCCAAATTAAAAACCTGCTTATTATATTTCACAGGAATAACAACCTCGTCCTTAACCGAATCAGTGTTCGGTTCAACAACACAAGTTTTACTTTCATTTTCGCTTTGGTTGGCTTCATTACTAATAATATTTTCCATTTAAAATTTCTCCTTCATTGCTGAACACTTCCGTCATAATTAAGGAAGTTTTGGTACTCTTTTTCAATTGTTTGCAAGTTTTCATTTTGCTTTGTTTTAGGTTTTGCTTTCTTTTGATTGACTTTTTTTGTTCCAAATATAAAGCCCAAAAAGAAAGCCGTTACCACAGTAAAAATTATTAAAAAAATCATATATCCCAGCCCCCATTAAAGTCATTTTTATTAATTATGCCTGTTGAAACAATTATTTCTTCTCTTTTTGGTTTAAAAAATTTTACGTCACAAAAAGCATATCGAAGCGCATCGCAAAGATGATTTTCACTATCTTTTGGCATTTTAAGACCGTTTTCGTTACGCTTATTGTCGTAAACATAAGAAGAAAGTTCTCTAATCATATTCACACAAGCAGGACTTACTGTGATTTGGTATTCACATATAGCCGAAATACCATTTAAAATACTGTCACGCCCCTTTTGCGACGGAGTAATTCTTGAAATACCTAACCGTCTTAAATCGTCGTTAGACTTGGGCTCTGCACAGTCGGCACGTATGCGTTCTTTTGAAAATCCCATTTCTGTAATTTTCTTTGCAATATCGCAGTTAAGCATACGTTTTTGATAAAATTCACTGTAAATATAAATTTGTTTTTTTATGGGGTTGGCTTTAAAAGCCACAAAGGCGGTTGGGTCATTGGTATATCCGTAGTCAAGTCCAAAGAAACTTTTCCACA
>SVOX01000064.1 GCA_015066165.1 Oscillospiraceae bacterium
TGTGAAACCTTGGGGAACAGGAAGACCGATTTTGGTCATTTCTGCAAGGTTAGCACCCTTACCGCCGAGAAGTTCACGCATAGAAGCGTCGCCTTCAGAGAAAAGGTAAACATACTTGTGACTCATTATGAATCAACCTCCTAAATTTTTATGGGGCTTTGCCCAACTTTAACAATTTTGTTTTGATACCCTATTAAGATATCCAAGTAATTATATCAAAAATTTGAAAAAAAATAAAGGGTTTTTTCACAAATTTTGTATTTTTGGTAAAAAGTTAAGAAATTTTGGAAAATTAATGTTAATATTTGTTATTTTATATAATTTACAATATTAAATCTTGCCTTAAAAACGGATATGTGTTAAAATTTTATAGTATAAAACATATAAAAGAAAGGAATTTTAAGATGACGTTTAGCGTAAATCATCCAATTATTTTTACAATGGTTGCGGTGCTTATTATGATAGTACTTGCTCAATCGGTTTATTTTTTGGTACGTGCATATCGCAGAGCATTGGAAATTGGAATGGAAAAATCACGGCTTAAAAAAGTAATAATTTCTTCGGCGCTTTTCACAATTGCACCGGCAATATCAATTCTTGTGGGTGTGGTAGCACTTTCAAAATCATTGGGACTGCCGTTGCCTTGGTTACGTTTATCAATAATTGGTTCTCTTTCATATGAAACAATTGCTGCGGGTAACACTTTAAACGAACTTGGTATAGAAATGGGCAAACAAATAAGTTCGGCTTCGGCTTTTGTTACTGTGGCTTGGGTTATGACGTTGGGTATTATTATTGGGCTGTTTTTAACACCTCTTTTGGCTAAAAAAATTCAAAAGGGTATGAAAAAAATCGAAAATATGGATAAAAAGTGGAGTGAAATATTCACAAATGCTATGTTTCTTGGTATGATTTCGGCCTTTTTGGGATATGTATTTTGGGATTTTTCAAGCGTATTTTCGGGCAAGACTTCAGCACTGATACCTGTTCTTGTAATGGCGGTTTCTGCTGTTATTATGCTGATTTGCGGATTGTGTTCCAAAGTGTTTAAAATTAGATGGATAACCGATTACGCATTACCTATAAGTCTTATAGGCGGTATGGCGGCGGCTATTCCGATTACAAACTGGTTAGGATAGGGGGTTGGCTTAAATGAAAAAAGATATGACATATCTTGAGAGTGTTCACCGTGACGGTCGCATTTGGGGATACACATTATTTATACTTGTTCTGGCTTTTCCGTTAGCGCTTTGTCTTATTTTTGGTGCTGTGCCTGAGTGGTCGGCTATGGCACGTGCCATGCTTTCTGTTTTACCTATGTATTGGGCTGTTGGTATTATTGAAATATTTACTTATATCCCAATGCTTGGCGCAGGGGGTTCATACCTTTCTTTTGTTACGGGAAATATTTCAAATTTAAAACTTCCTTGTGCGCTTGATGCTATGGAAAAGGCAAACGTAAAAGCCAATTCTGAAGAAGGCGAAATTATTTCAACAATTGCTATTGCGGTTTCCAGCATTGTAACCACTTTTATTATTGTTGTGGGTGTAATTTTAATAAAGATTTCAAATGTTGGCACATTGCTTGAATCTCCCGTTTTAAAACCTGCTTTTGACCAACTTTTACCCGCACTTTTCGGCGGTTTGGCGGTTGTCTTTGTTTCAAAGAATTTCAAACTTGCAATAGCACCAATGATTTTGATGTTGGCTTTGTTTATATTTACTCCGCTCACAAGCGGCGAAGTTGGAATAATGGCTCCTGTCGGAGTGTTGTTCACATTGGGAATTGCAAGGATTTTATATAAAAAAGGTGTTATTTAATGGTAGGAATTATAATTGCTGTATTGGTGGTTCTGTTTTTTGGCTTTTTGTGTTTGAATGCGCTTAATTTCAAGCCAAAAGAAGACGTAAATATTATTGAAGAAGATATTGAATTCGATAAAGAAAAAGCAACTAAAAATTTGCAAGAATTAGTAAAATATAAAACAGTATCGTATCAAGATTCTTCTATGGAAGATGAAAAAGAATTTACAAAACTTGTAAAAGCGTTGCCAAAACTTTATCCAAAAGTTTTTAAAACTTGTACTTTAAAACTTTCAAAAGAACGCGGACTCTTATTTTTATGGGAAGGTAAAAGCCACGACGCACCATCGGTTATGATGGCTCATTATGATGTTGTGCCCGTAAATGAGAACGGTTGGGAAAGAGACCCCTTTGGAGCCGAACTTGTAGATGGTGTTGTTTGGGGTAGAGGTACGCTTGATACAAAGGCGACAATGAACGGTATTTTATCGGCTGCGGAAGCGCTTATAAAAGACGGATTTATCCCCGAAAATGACATATACTTTGCCTTTTCCGGCAACGAAGAAATCAACGGTCTTGGCGCACCCGCAATTGTTGACTATTTTGAGGAAAATAAAATTGAATTAGCACTCGTACTCGACGAAGGCGGGGCGGTGGTTGAAGGTGTTTTTCCGGGTGTAAAAGAACGTTGCGGTCTTATTGGAATTGCTGAAAAGGGAATGCTTAACGTTGAGTATAAAGCAAAAACTGCGGGCGGTCATGCTTCGGCGCCAAAACCAAATTCACCCATACCTTCTTTGGCAGAGGTATGTTGCCGTATTGAAGAAAATCCTTTTAAAATGCATATAACACCGCCTGTAAGCAAAATGTTTGACACTTTAGGACGTCATTCTTCATTTTTATATAAACTTATTTTTTCAAATCTTTGGTTTTTTGCACCTGTGCTTAATATGATTTGCAAAATACAAGGCGGAGAACTCAATGCGCTTATGCGAACAACCGTTGCTTTTACTAAAGCACAGGGAAGTGACGCATTTAACGTTATTCCACCCGAGGCAACTCTTTGTTCAAACATTCGTTTAAACCCCGCTGATACAATGGACAGTGCGTTGGAATATTTAAAGAAGATTGCCGATAATGAAAATATTGAAATTACTGCACTTGGCGGAATGAACCCAAGCCGAATTTCTCAAACCGATTGTGAAGCGTTTGATAAAGTTGCAATGGCGGTGGCTTCTACTTGGCAAGGCACACTTGTTTCACCGTATCTTATGGTGCAATGTTCAGATAGCCGTCATTACGGTAGAATTTCTGATAAAGTTTACCGTTTTTCAGCAATGGAACTTTCTACCGAAGAACGAGCCACTATTCACGGTAATAACGAGCGTATTCCGGTTGAAACCATTCATAAAGCGGTTGAGTTTTTTATAAGACTGATGAAACAGTGCTAATTTTCGGTTGACAAGTAAAATTTTGTTTGTTATAATATTAGTAGAGATTTAGAGAATAGCAAAAGAATGGAGGAAAGCGTTCTTTTGCTATTTTTGTTTTTTTGGGGTGATAATTTTGACAAACTCTATTAAATCTTGCCTTGAAGAATTTCCGGTAATTTCGGCGGTGAGAGAGCGTTTTTTTGAAAAAGCGCTAAAATCTCCGTCAAAAGTAATTTTTTTACTTGGCTGCGATATTTCAACCGTTGGTGAAAAAATTAAAATTGCAAAGCAATGCGGTAAATTTATTCTTGTGCATATCGATTTATCCGACGGAATAGGCAAAGATAAAAGCGGAATTAAATTTTTGGCAAATCTTGGGGTTGACGGTATAATCAGTACAAAAAGCAACCTTATAAGAGCCGCTAAAGATTTATCACTTGTGACAGTTCAGCGTTTTTTTGCTTACGATTCTCACGGTATTGAGGGTATAGAAGACGTGCTTTCAATGACAAAGCCCGATTTTGTTGAAATTATGCCCGGAGTTATTGATAAAATAACTCAAAAATTTTCGGCTTGTCAAATACCGTTGATATGTGGCGGGCTTATTGAAACTAAACAAGAAGTAACAAACGCATTGTCAACAGGTGCATTTGCTGTATCAACAGGCAAAGAAGAACTTTGGTATATTTAATTTGGAGGAAATAAAAATGGCAAAAACAAACATTGTAGATTGGAAAACTATAACCGATTTTGTGGTTGATTCTTTCGTGGGTTACGGAATACCGAGAAAAGACGCTGAAATTTGTGCAGACGTCCTTTTGGAATCGGATAAACGTGGCATTGAATCACACGGTGTAAACCGCTTTAAGCCAATATATCTTGACAGAATTAAAGCAGGTATTCAAAATGCGGTTACAAACCTTGAAATTGTAAAAGAAACCGAAACTACCGCTGTTATCGACGGTCATAACGGTATGGGTCAGGTTATTGGTCATACTGCTATGACAATGGCTATTGAAAAGGCGAAAAAATACGGTATGGGTATGGTTGTTGTTCGTAATTCCTGTCACTACGGTATTGCAGGTTACTATACAACAATGGCTACTAAAGCCGGTTGTATTGGTATGACCGGTACTAACGCACGTCCTTCAGTTGCTCCTACACACGGTGTTGAAGGTATGTTTGGTACAAACCCATTTACTATTGGTGTTCCTACCGATGAAGCGTTCGACTTTAACTTTGACTGTGCTACTTCTATTACCCAAAACGGTAAAGTAGAATATTACGAAAGAATTGGTGAAGAAGTTCATCCCGGCACTATTATTGATACAAACGGTAATGCAGTTGAAGGTGATGCAGGTGCGGCATTAAGACAAATTCGTGGCGGCACAGCAGCACTTACAACACTTGGCGGTATTGGTGAAGACCTTGCCGGTTATAAGGGTTACGGTTTTGCTTTGGCAGTTGAATTTTTCTCTTCAATTTTGCAAGACGGTGCTTACGGTAAAGACCTTGACGGTAAAGATGAAAACGGCAATATTCGCCCTTATCATTTGGGACATTGGTTTATTGCTATTGATACTAATCATTTCTTGGGTGAAGATATTGCACGTAAAAAAGCAGGGGATATTTGTCGCAGTATGCGTGACAGTAAAAAAGCCCCCGGTGCTGAACGTATCTATACCGCAGGTGAAAAGGAATATGAAATTGGTATCGCCAGGGAGAGCGGTGTGCCGATAAATGAATCTGTACAAAAAGAAATTATCCAAATTCGTGACGAATTAGGGTTAACACAATATAAATTTCCTTGGGAGGACTAATTAATGGATATCAGACAAGAATCTTTAAAAAAGCATTATGAATGGGGAGGCAAAATTGAGGTTATTTCACGTGCTCCCATAAACACTCGTGAAGATTTGTCTTTGGCATATACCCCCGGTGTTGCTGAACCGTGTTTGGAAATTAATAAAGACATTAACAAATCTTATGAACTCACACGCCGTTCAAATTTGGTGGCAGTTGTGACCGACGGTACTGCAATTTTAGGTCTAGGGGACATTGGCCCTGAAGCAGGTATGCCTGTTATGGAAGGCAAGTGTGCTTTGTTTAAAGAGTTTGCCGATGTTGATGCTTTTCCGCTTTGTATTAAATCAAAAGACGTTGATGAAATTGTTCGTACAATTTATTTACTTTCAGGCAGTTTTGGCGGAATAAATCTTGAAGATATTTCGGCTCCACGTTGTTTTGAAATTGAAAGAAAACTTAAAGAAATTTGCGATATTCCGATTTTCCACGACGACCAACACGGTACGGCAATTGTTGTGGCTGCCGCACTTATTAATGCTTTAAAACTTGTTAAAAAACAAATTGGCGAAGTGAAAGTTGTAATCAACGGCGCAGGTTCGGCAGGTATTGCTATCGGTAAACACCTTATGAATATGGGCGTTAAAAATCTCACTTTCTGCGACCGTTTTGGTATCATTTGCGAAGGTGACTCAAATAACAACGTAGCCCAAGAAGAAATTGCAAAAGTTACTAACCTTGAACATAAAAAAGGTACTTTGGCTGACGCTCTTTGCGGTGCTGACGTGTTTATTGGCGTATCGGCTCCAAACCTTGTAAATGAAGAGATGGTAAAATCTATGGCAAAAGATGCCATAATGTTCCCGATGGCTAACCCCACGCCTGAAATTATGCCTGATATTGCAAAGAAAGCAGGCGCTCGTGTTGTTGGTACAGGACGTTCAGATTTTCCAAACCAAATTAACAATGTTTTGGCTTTTCCGGGTATTTTCCGTGGTGCGCTTGACTGCAGAGCAAGTTGCATAAATGAAGAAATGAAGGTTGCAACTTCTTTTGCTTTGGCATCCCTTATTCCTGATGATGAAATAACAGAAGAAAACATCATTGCTACCGCACTTGATAAACGTGTGGCAGAGGTTGTAGCAAAAGCAGTTGTTAAAACTGCAAAAGAAACAGGAGTAGCAAGAATTTAATGTTTAAAGATATTAAACTTTTTCTTTTTGATATGGACGGAACTCTTTATCTCGGCGATAATCTTTTCTCTTTCACAAAAGAACTTTTAAGCGAGATAAAGTCAAAAGGTAAGCGTTATATGTTTATGACAAATAACTCTTCTAAAAGTGTTTCGGCTTATATTGAAAAACTTGAAAAATTGGGTATAAAAGCCCAAAAAGAAGATTTTATAACATCTTCACAAGCGACGGCTTTCTATCTTAAAAAACATTATAAAGATGCACGTCTTTATGTTTGCGGTACAAAATCGTTAAAGCAAGAGCTTTGTGAAAACGGTTTTATTGTGACCGAAAATATAGATGAGGTTGACCTTGTGGTTATGGGCTATGATACCGAACTTGATTATAAAAAACTTTGGGATGTATCATATTTGCTCACAACACGTGAGTTGCCGTACATTGCCACCAACCCTGATTATGTGTGTCCTACCGAGTGGGGAAGTGTGCCCGACTGTGGCAGCGTTTGTGATATGATTTTTAACGCAACGGGTAAAAGACCGCTCTTTATCGGTAAACCCGAACCGTTAATGCCGCTTCTTGCAATGGAGCAATGCGGCTATAAAAGGGAAGAAACCGCAGTAATCGGCGACCGTATTTATACCGACGTTAAAAGCGGTGTAAACGCAGGTGCACTTGCAGTGCTTGTTATGAGCGGTGAAACCACAGAAGAAATTTTACAAGCATCAGAAGTAAAACCAGATTTGGTACTTAAAGATGCCGGTGAAATAATGAAAACATTATAATAAAAACCGCTCTATCAAACGATAGGGCGGTTAAATTTTAATGCCGATTCATAGGCATTTTTTAAGAAAATTTCATATTGTTCGGTTTTGTTTTCGGCTTCTAAAATAACCGATGTTTCAAATGGCTTTGTTTTGTTAAGCAAGGCCATTTTTTCTTGCCAGTTTATTGTGCCGTTTGTGTCAAAGGGGAGTAGGTGTAGGTCGTTTTTGCCATCGTTATCGTGTAGGTGCATAGTAATTAAACGCTTGGCATAACTTTCCAAAAAGTAATGGTTTGGTGTAAAGGCATTTTCGTGACCGCTATCATAACAAAAACCAATATTTTTTGAATCAATATTATCAAGCACAAAGCGTAAGTGTTTGGCAGAGACAGAGTTTTCAAAAGCGATTTCTACATTGTTTTCAACTGCAGTATCGGTGATTTTTAAAAAGTTTAGCAACGCTTTGTTGGATGGTTCACTTGGTGGAACCAAACCCCAAGTTACGTGTAATACGCCGGTTTTTATGCCAAGTTTTGCCATGTTTGAAATTTCATCTTTTATGCTTTGTACCGCTAAATTTGAGTTGTTTTCCCAAAGTGCGTTTGCATAACTTCCGGTTAAGTGAACGGCTTTGATGGGCAGTGTGTATTTTTGGGCGAGTTTTAGTTGATTTTCCCAAGTGGTTTCGGTTGGTGCTAATTCTTTTTCAAAATTAAGACACGCAAAATCAAACCCTGCGTTTTTAATTGCGCAGATGCGTTTTTCTAATGGTATTTCACGATTAAAGGCAGTATATATTCCGGCTTTTTTCATAATATCACCCACTGGGAACAGTATAACAAAGTTTTATTGCAGTTTCAAGTTAAAAGTTTGCAATATAACCGTAATTTTATGCCGTTTTTTATTGACATTATTTTTTATTAGTGGTAAAATTGTTAATAATAGGGCGATTTTGTTTTATTTTGCAAAATTGTAATAGATTTTATACATTTTACTGCAATAATCGTTTTGTTTTTGTTTTGAAGATTTATTGTTATAAAATTTTTGTTAAAGTTTTCTAAAATACCTATTTTATTATTGTTTGCAAGATGTGAAATAAATTCTATTTCAACAAGACAACCTAAAAATTCGTTAAAATAATTGTTTTCAGTTTGAAAATCATTGTTTTCAAATTCCGAATTTAAGTAGTCTTGGTAATATGTTAAGTCGTTCTCGTTTGTTATAGGTATTGGGAAGTTGTTATTCATAAAAAACACTCCAAATTTGTTTTAGTACATACTATGTTGAAAGTTGAGGGTAAGTGCTTGTGGAAAAGGTTAGTGAATTATTTGGTA
>SVOX01000065.1 GCA_015066165.1 Oscillospiraceae bacterium
TTTACCGTTTGAACCGGCTTTAGCCGAAATAGTAACAGTTTTACCTTCTAATTTTTTAGCGGTTGCATTTGCAGCATCGATTTCTTCTTGCTTGTGGTGGGCAGCCGCTGCCTCACGGTTTTTAAGGTCGTTCATGGCGGTATTGTTAGCTTCAATTGCTAATTTTTTTGGGAACAAAAAGTTACGGGCGTAACCGTCAGATACGTTACAAAGTTCACCTTTTTTTCCATGTCCTTTAACGTCTGCAAGTAAAATTACTTTCATTTCTTAAACCTCCATTAATATTGGTAGCACCATTGGGCTTCGTTTGGTTTTGGTAAACAAAAACCTTGAAACACCATCTTTTATTTTTGTTTTTATAGTTGTCCAGTCACGAACGTTATGAATATAACAACGTTCCAAAACGTCACAAACAACTTCCTTTATTTCGTTCATAAGGTCTTCAGATTCTTTTACATATACAAATCCACGTGATAATATATCGGGACCTGAAACAACTTCCCTTGTTAAGCGGTCAAGCGAAACCGCAACAACAATAATACCGTTATCGGATAAATGTTTACGGTCACGAAGCACAATACTTCCAACGTCACCAACACCAAGTCCGTCAACAAAAACTCTACCGGCTGTTACAGTTTCGTTCCACTTAATACTCTTTTTAGAAACTTCAAAAACTGCGCCGTTAACACCAAGTAAAATATTTTCACTTGGAATTCCCATTTCTTCAGCCAACATTTTATGCTTTATTAAATGCTTTTGTTCACCGTGAACGGGAATAAAATATTTGGGTTTTACAATGCTCATCATAAGTTTTAATTCTTCTTGACAAGCGTGTCCCGAAACGTGAACGTCATACATACGCTCATAAACCACTTCGGCACCCCTACGCATAAGTTCGTTTACAACTTTGTCAACAAATTTTTCGTTACCTGGAATTGGTGTTGCCGAAATAATAATCATATCACCCGGCATAATTGCCACTTGTCTATGGTCAGAAAACGCCATTCTATGAAGTGCTGAAAGCGGTTCACCCTGACTACCGGTGGTAATAATTACAGTTTGCTCGGGTGGGAAATTTTTAATTGTTTCAATTGGGGTTAAAACATTTTTAGGAACGTTTAAATAACCCAACTCTTCAGCAACGTTTACAACGTTTAACATACTTCTGCCCGAAATTGCAACCTTGCGGTTACAACGAACTGCTTCATCAATTATTTGTTGTATGCGGTGGATATTTGAAGAAAAGGTTGCAACAATAATTCTTCTGCCTTCGGCTTTTTTAAAGAAATGCGAAAAGGAACCGCCAACCAATTTTTCAGAAGACGTATAACCGGGTCTTTCAGCATTAGTCGAGTCAGAAAGCATTGCCAAAACGCCTTTTTTTGAAAGTTCGGCAAAGCGGCCAAAATCTATAACGTTATCATCAATAGGTGTTGTATCAATTTTAAAGTCACCCATATGAACAACAGTGCCGGCATTAGTTTTTATTGCAAATGCCGCAGCGTCAGGTATTGAGTGATTTACGTGAATAAACTCAACGTCAAATTTACCAAGTTTTACAACGTCACCAGGGTTTACTGTATTAAGTTTGGCACTTTCAAGTAAACGATGCTCTTTAAGTTTTCCTTCAATTAACCCAACGGTTAATCTTGTAGCATAAATAGGTAAATTAAAATCACGCAAAAGATAAGGTATAGCGCCGATATGGTCTTCGTGACCGTGAGTTACAACCATACCTTTGATTTTATCTTTATTTTCGAGTATATAAGAAAAATCCGGAATTACTATATCAATACCGGGCATTTCTTCATCGGGAAAAGCCATACCGCAGTCAACAAGTATCATATCACCGTCATATTCATAAAGAGTGATATTTTTACCAATTTCCAAAAGTCCGCCAAGCGGAATAATTTTAATTGGCGGTTTTGTTTGCTTTGGTTTTTGCTTGCTTTTAGGTTTAGTGTTTTGTTTAACTGTTTTACTTTGTTTTTGAGTTTTATTTTTTACATTCTTAAAATTCTTGTTTTGTTTTACCGGCTTTTTAACGTCTTTTTTAACGTTTTTTTCGCTCATATATTTCCTCCGTTTAAAAAATTATGTATAAGTATCCAATAATTAGGTAAAAATTTCCCTTATAATATATCTTATAACATATTACTATTTTTTATATGCTCTTGTCAAGTAGATAATGATAATATTATGGTCTAATTACAGATTTATAATCAATAATTAGGCAAAATCTCTTACAGGGTTTTATTTACAGTCGTTTATAAAAAAGACAGCCCCTTTACACAAGGAGCCGTCAATTAAACTTATTTGGTTTTCTTTTTAGTTGCTTTCGACCAAGCGGAATAGTACTTCTTGCCTTTATAGGTCTTATAGGTGCGAACCCTTACATAGTATGTTTTCTTCGATTTTAATTTCTTAATGGTCTTTGATATAGATGAATTTTTCTTTAGTGTTACTTTCTTAGCTGACCTAAAATTCTTTTTAAGTGAATACTGAATTTCGTAACCTGTAACACTCTTGTTGCGCTTAATCTTAACAACTAAACTCTTCTTTTTAGCGGTAACTTTTAAAATTTTTGTGGTTTTGGGTACAAGTTTTGGAATAACTTTTACGTTCTTTTTATCACCGCAAACCGTACACACATTACCCGATGAACCCGCTTTAGCATAAGTGGCTTTGTTATTAAACGGTTTATAATTATGCTTGTTTGTCTTTGGAATTACTTTATTATAACTATCACCGCAAGAACAACTGTAATTCATAACACCTGTGTTTTTACAAGTAGCGGGTGTTACAACCTTTTGCGAGTAATTATGTTGAATACACGGTCCGTTGCTGTTATAATGCCAAATAACATTATCTAAACTATCGTTCATATCGCCAATTTCAATATTATTTTTATCGACTTCGCTACCTTTATACCAAATGTCGGTAAGATTATCGCAAAATCTAAACGCTTCAGCGCTTATTCTTTCAATACCGTTTCCCATAATTACGCTTGTAAGATTATCACAATCCACAAAAGCGGCAATGCCAATGCTTTTAACACTATTCCCCATAGTTACACTTGTAAGATTATCACAATTATCAAAAGCATAATCACCTATGCTATTAACTGTGTCAGGAATTATATATGTTATTCTTGTGTTATTATTTGGATATCTTATTAACTTTGTTTTATTCTTATTAAATAAAACATCGTCTATGGAAGAATAATTTTCATTATTTTCATCAACTTTTATGCTTGTAAGTTTATTACAACCTCCAAAAGCATCATAACCTATACTTTTAACACTATCGGGTATAGTTATATTTTTTAGAATGTTGCAAGCGCAAAAAGTACCATCACCTATGCTTTCAACACTGTTTGGTATAATTATGCTCGTAAGATTATAGCAATACATAAAAGCATAATCTCCTATGCTTTTTACACTATTCCCCATAGATATACTTGTGAGTTGATAACAATACATAAAAGCATAATTCCCTATACTTTCAACATTGTCTCCTAAGGTTATACTTATAAGATTAGCGCACCACTCAAAAGCGTACTCACCAATACTAGTAACACCATTTCCTATAGTTACACTTATAAGTTTATCACACATTCTAAAAGCAGAATCACCAATGCTTTTAACGCTATCAGGAATTATTACGCTTGTAAGATTATCACAACTAAAAAAAGTATTATCCGCTATGCTCGTAACAGGATAACCTTCAATTTCACTTGGTATTTCAAGGTCACCGCTTATACTTTCATCATAACTTGTAATAGTAACTTCATCGTCTTTGATTATATAATGAAGATATTGGAGCGGATTTTCGATTGTGTTGGCGCCGACTGATATAGCGCCAACAGGCACAACTGATAAAATCATAATAAACATCAAAATTATCGATATTATCTTTTTCATTAAAACTCCTCCAAAGAGAAAATTTCCACAATTACACTATACCATATTCCGCTCAAAAATACAATAATTGTTACAAACAAAACAAAACTTTATAAAAACGGGAGGGTATAAAATCCCTCCACTAAAAAATTTAAATTCACAATAAAATGATAAGCCCCACCGTTGCTATTGCAACGCCTAAAGAAATCAGCGAAAATATGATAATTTTTTTATGATGATATTTTTTTCTAAGCGGTTTGCGTGTCATAGCATTATCGAAATTAAATGAAAACGTACTTGCCGCACGTTTTAATTGTTTAGCGCTCAAATTTCCATACTGCGGTGTCACGTAAAACACAATTTTCTCAAAGTACCTGCTACCCGTATTATTAACTTCAATAACTGTTTTGTTTACCCCTTTTACCATAAAAAACTCCTTCGTATGTCTTTGAATTTATATTTGGCAAAATTTGTTATAGTTATTCAGTTAACATAAAAAATATGGATAACTTGTTGTATAAGTGGGATAAAAGGCATAAAATAGCCGAAAAGTTATCAACATTTAACATTTTTCGACATATTATGTAAATTATTCCACCGAATAATGTCTGCCGTCTAAAAACGCAACTGTTCGTTCCACAACGTCTTTACTGGTTCCCCAGTCTTTTTCTCCTTCGTTTGCACGGTAGTCGTACATAGAGCAATATTTTTGCAAATCACTGTGAAGTGCCTTTACATATTCACCCGTAATTCTTGTAAGATTACTTTCAAATTCACTACTGTATTTTCTTAAATTTTTCTTATCAGCACTATTCATCAAAAGTTCATAATGCGGTAAGCAAATTGTATTTTGCGAGTTAAACATATCTCTAAAATCACGGTCGTTTTCATAAGACAAAAATATTGTTTTAATCATATTTTCAAAGCCCCAATTCACCTTTGAACAAACAAAGCAAGAATCGGAAAGTTTTTTTGCCTTATCCCCTTTTTTAGAGGCGGAATTAAATAACTTTTTCTCAAAAATATCTTTGCCTATTTCGTTAATATGAGATTCAAGAATAAGGGCTAATTGCAAACGGCCGCGAGAATTTAGCATCATATCAAAATGCTTTTCACAAAAGCCCAATTTATTGGTTTCAATTCTAACGTCGGGCTCCATCATAGCAGCCCCCATTATGTACTCAACAATTCTTTTTTCAACCGTTTCTTTCATACGGCAAATGGGACAACCGTCGTTAACTTCAAAAACTTCGCTAACAGGTATTGTACAAATATCTTGACGCATAACAAAAAATTCCTTTACACTTTTTATTGATATTATACCACAAAAATTATATAATGCAAATATGGAGTGATTTTTTATGCTTAAAACCGAGTTTAAAAATAATAATACATATATTTTTGGGTTAGAAGAATTTGACCTGCCACACACACTTGACTGCGGACAGGCATTTCGCTGGGTGAGTGACCAAAACGGTAAATGGTCGGGCGTGGCATTTGGTAAATATTTGGAACTTGAAAAAACAAAAGACGGTACAATTGTTCTTTATAACACAACAAAAGAAGATTACGAAAACATTTGGTACGATTATTTTGACCTTTCACGTAATTATAAGGAAATTGTTGAAAATTTAAGTCAAAACGAAGTTTTAAAAAAGGCGTGTGAATATTCTTACGGTATAAGAGTTTTAAACCAAGAACCTTTTGAAACGCTTTGTTCTTTTATAATTTCACAAAACAACAATATAAA
Source organism: Oscillospiraceae bacterium (assembly GCA_015066165.1). Classification (GTDB taxonomy): domain Bacteria; phylum Bacillota; class Clostridia; order Oscillospirales; family Acutalibacteraceae; genus UBA737. The sequence goes on from SVOX01000065.1 coordinate 5,653, forward strand.
ACGAATTAAAGGTATTATAGAACGCCTTTGTGAAAACTTTGGGGAATACAAAAACGGGTATTACGCCTTCCCCACCGCCGAAAAAATTGCCGGTTTAACTCTTGAAGACTTGGCGGTACTTCGTAGCGGATTTAGAGCAAAGTATTTACTTGATGCCGCCAAAAAAGTTGTAAACGGTGAAGTTGATTTGCAAAATCTTAAAAATCTACCGCTCGACGAAGCAAGAACAGAACTTATGAAAATTGTTGGTGTGGGACCAAAAGTTGCCGACTGTTGTCTTTTATTCTCTCACCGTCATACTTCTGCTTTTCCTAAAGACGTTTGGATAAAAAGGGCTATGGAAGTTTTATTCAATGGCGAACTTCCAAAAAATGCCCAAAAATACGCAGGTATTGCCCAACAATACATCTTTTTTTATGCCAGAGATACAAAACTTTTAGAAGAATAATACTTGACATACTAAATAAAAAGTATATAATAGACATATCAACAGAGTAGATAACAAAGCGTTAAGTGTCTTGCGGACGGGGAGTTGCCGTAAGAACGAAGGATTATTCCCGCGGTTTTGTTATCGCATCCCGCTGTCAAATAATATGTGATTTTTGTAATCTCCTATTATCGACAATACGGGTAATAGGAGGTTTGTTTTATGAAAAAAAATCAGTTATTCAAAATCATTTTAACAGCAGTTCTTGTGGCGCTAAATGTTATTTTAGAGCGTTTTATGCCGTCTTATTCGGTATGGAACAATAACATTAGTTTTGGCTTTATAACAGTGGCTTTTTCGGCTTGTTATTTAGGTATTCCTTATGCAATTGCTGTTGGCGGACTTGGCGACCTTATTGGCGCTGTTATAAAACCGTTTGGCCCTTATTTTGTGGGATACACCATTACAAATATGCTTGTAGGTTTTATACTTGCCATTTTCCTTTACAAAAAAGCAACTGTACTTCGCATTAGTATTGCAACCGTAATTAACAAGGTTGTTTGCTCTCTTTTACTCAATACTATTTTTATATCGGTTCTATACCGTGGCGGTATTGCGGCGTTTTGGGTAGTTTTTGTAAGCCGTATTCCTTTTGTAGCGCTTATGACAGCGGTTGAAATTATAACAATTAGTCTTCTCTTTACCCAAAAAAGTAAAGTAAATAAACTAATACTTAAAAATTTACCAAACTAAAGGTGAATATTATGCAGAAGGAAAAAAGATTTATAAAAACATACTCTCAAGGTTGCGGAAGTATGGAAATTTGGGTTGACTCACAAACAGGTGTCAACTATCTTTACCGCCAAAGCGGTTACAGTGGCGGACTTACTCCCCTTTTAGATGCTTCGGGAAAACCGATTGTAACACCAATAGAAATATAAAAAGAACGGCTTAAATCTAAATAATTTAAGCCGTTCTATCAATTTTTATAATATGAAATACCTAAAATGTTTACATAATTCTCATTGCATTTTTAAAGCAAATCTTTTCGGCAAGTCGGCAGCCGAATTTTTTTATAATTTCATCAGTCAACAACGGCATTTCGGCGCAGGTTTTTAAGAATAATTCACAGTCTATTCCGTCAAAATCGGTGCCAAGCGCTGCCACGTCTTCCCCGCCAACTTTGATTAAATGTTTAAGGTGAGTAATAATATCAAATATTTGGGTTTTACCCGTTTTATTCATAAAAGCCGAATAAAAATTAATACCAACAAAACCGCCCGAATTTGCTATTGCTTTAATTTGGTCATCATATAAATTTCGGGAGTGTTCAAAAACTTCACAACAGCAAGAATGCGTTGCAATAAAAGGTTTGTTTGAAAGATTCGCAACATCCCAAAAACCCGCCAAATTCAAATGCGAAACATCGATTACCATATTGTTGCTGTTAACCGCTTTAACAACTTCTTTGCCAAAATCTTTAAGCGGTAAATTAGGTTTAGTGTGCGGAAACCCTAAACAGTTTTCGCCGTTATGAATAAGTCCTAAAATTTTTACGCCACATTCTTGTAAATAGCCAATTCTTTCGATTTTTCGGTTTAACAATTCAGCATTTTCTACCGTTAAAACGGCAGAAATTTTGTTGTTTTTCAGGTTTTTTTCTATATCCTTTAAAGTTTTAGCACTTACTAAAACATCGCTATCTTTTAATATTTTTCGAAAAAGATTATATTGATTATTAAAATATTCAAAACTCTCTTCTAAAAAAATATCTTTAGGAATATATATTGCAAAACTTTGGGCTAAATAATCACCTTTTACAAGTGCTTGTTCGATTATATGTCCGTTGTTTTGTTTAATGGAATATTCACCTAAAGTATATTTGTAAAGCGTGTCGCAATGCAAATCAAAGACTTTCATATCACCCTCCAAAAATCTGTAATTAAAATAGCAAAAATATTTATATTAAGTAAACCATATCATTAATAAATATAAAATTTTAATGGTGATATTATGACTTCCCGACACGAGTGTGTGGGTATAGGACCAACAAAATGTTAAATCTCATATTCCTTATTAAATTCAAGCACGCTTCCGCCATCAATATTTTCTGAAAACAAATACGGATTTTCAGAAT
>SVOX01000066.1 GCA_015066165.1 Oscillospiraceae bacterium
TTTGATAACAAAAACGGCTACGGTGAATTTGCGGTTTGTTTGGAACCAAACGAAACAAAAGAAATTTACCTTTCTTTCGGCAAAGGTGAAATTTTTGAGTTTGACTACAATACCGAAATGGCAAAAACCGTTGAATACTGGCAAAGTGAACTTGCAAAACTTTCTCTTCCCGAAAAGGTTAATAATAATCCTACTGTTTTAAACATTATTCGCAACCTTACAATCCAAATTTTACAAAACTTTTGTTATTATCCAAATTGGGATTATATGGTACTTCGCCAAGGCGGTCTTCAGCGCCGTATCTGGCTCTGGGAAGCAATGTGCGCTTTAAGAGTTCTGCCGAAAATCGGTGACTTTGACAATTACGTTGACGAAATTTTAAAATTCTATTTTGAAAAATTACAACAAGAAAACGGTGAAGTAATAACACTTGGTGAGCCGTGGGCAAATGCCACCGCTTCGGCTATAAAAACCTTGGTACCTCTTGCTTTAAAGGATAAAAAGTATTATACTAAATACCGTGACAACGCTTACAATGCTTTCAAGTGGATAAAAGAAACCCGCGCTTTATCCGCCACAATGGAAAATATGGTGGACGGTTTCTTCCCCTCAATGCAAGGTTCTGATGCAACGGAGATTTTCCAAAACTGGTGGTTTACAGATACTGTAAATATTCTCGCTCTCGAAAAACTTTGCACCCTTTTTGAACATTACAGCGACCCCGCCACCGCCGAGGTTAAAGCCGAATATGACGATTATTTCTCGACATATAAGAAGTATTATGAAAAAGCGAAAGAAAACTGCAAGGACAAGGAATATCTCTATATTCCGCTTTCTCCAAACGGCGACACCGAAGAATTCAGAAAATCTTTTGCTTTTGATGGTCTTGTTTTAGGCGTAGGTGCCCTTATGGCAGAAACTGAAGAAGACATTGAACGCATTTATAAGTTATACGATATGGAAGGCAGAGTTGACCACGACCACGGTATGCTCTGCACTATGATGCGCGACGGTGCAAGCGGTGTTAATCCAAAAGGGCCTCATATATGGTACACCGGCTCTACCGAATATACCTTATACTTTTTCTACAAAAAGTTTGGCAACCTTGATAAAATGAGGGCTTGTCTTGAATCTACCTACAAATTTGCTATGACAGAAGAGCAGTATATGGTTGAACGCTACCAAGACAACGACCCATATTTTGCACCTTGGTCACCAAACGTTAGCGAAAACGGAAGATTTATAGAAATGCTTTGCGATTATCTTGCTTAAGGAGTTTTTATGAACAACTTTTTTGAAAACCACCGTATAGAAATTGGCGAAAAACTTACAACACCCTTTGTAAACAGCAACAATATCTATCAAGACGGCACAACCCCTATGTACCGTGATACTGACGGTAAACTTTGGGCAATGAGCGGTCATACCCACGTGGGCGAGATTGCTATGTTTTGCGGTAATTCGCTTGACGATATTAAAAAACTTTACCCAATAAAAACCAATTTTAAAACAGGCAATGCCGAGTATGCCTTTTTTGGTATCTGTTATCCCGAAGGCATAAAACCCCGTGGCAGTATTTGGCCTTTTGGTCTTTATATTTGCCCTAATACCCACCGTTTTTTCTGTTGGTTCCACAACGAAACCGGCTGGGCGGGTGACGGCTCGGCTTATGATGCTTTTGGCCCTTGCGAAGAACCGAAATATGACAGCGATTTTCGTCATATCGGTCTTATGCACTCCGACGACGAGGGCAAAACCTGGGACTTTGACCGCTGGGTTATGACAGGTTTTGAACCTTCGCTCACTTCACGTTACAACCCGAACAATGACTGTATGATAGGTCAAGCGGGCGATGTTTTAAAATTCGGTTGCGGTGATTTTTCCATTTTTGTTGAACCCGAAGGCGACTATATTTACCTTTTTTACAGCAAAGCGACTATAGATATTTCGGCTAAAACAACTGAAAACTCTTGGCAAAAATGCGAGGGCTTTGTTGCACGGTGCTTAAAGCGTACCGACGGCACAATGGGCGACTTTGTAAAATATTATGACGGTGCATTTTGTGAAGCGGGAAACCTTGGGCGAGAAAGTGCAATTCTTGCTGACTGTTGGCATCCCCGTGTGGTTTATAGCCAACCGTTAGACCTTTATATTATGGTTTCAAAGCCGATGATGGCGGCAAAATGCGGTAAAATCAAAGGCCTTGACCAAAAACGCAAAGTAGCGCAGTTTTGTGTTTCAAAAGACCTTGTAAACTGGTCTTGCCCGAAAGTTTTTCCAAACGGCGATAAACCGTTTGGCAACCACTATAATGCCATTGTGTCTGACGACGGTGACTGTCAACCGCATATTCTTAAAACAAACGAATTTTCAATTCTTTGCAACCACAACGGCACTGATGTTGAACGTTTTAAAGCCAAGATAATATAAAAAACATAAGGACTGCTTTTTTGAAAGGCAGTCCTTAAATATATTGACTTTTTGGCATATTTATTGTAATATTGTAAGGCACAATAATCTATGCCGATTTAGTTAAATGGATATAACAAGCCCCTCCTAAGGGCTAGTTGAGGGTTCGATTCCCCCAATCGGTGCCAAACCGCAAAAAACCGACTGAAATTTCAGTCGGTTTTTGTTATTCTTTTCTTGTTAAAATATTTTCACCGTCAAAGAGCAAACATCCCCTTGCTCCGCCGAATTTATTGTTTTCTTTTAAATACTTTTTAAATCCCTTTTGCATACGGGTATCTTCGGGCAAATCGTCAATAACACAGTCATCTATATCGACGTTGAAAATACGCCAGCAGTCGAAAAATTTTTCGTGATAATAGATATCGTAAAGTTCAAAATTTTGAGCAAATGAATAGGTGTTTTTTGCACATTCTTTAAAAATTTGGCTATATTCGGGAAATAAAAGCCACGTAAAACATTCAATAAGCAAAATTCCGTCTTTTTGGCGGTCTTGGAAAAAGTTATACGCCCGTTTAAACGAATCGACCACCGCTTCATACGTAAGCGGTCCGCTTGACGGAATATGACAAGCAAGGGTTTTAAAACCTTTTTCCACCTTGAAATCGCCTATCATAACCGTATCTTCACGGTGTTCCCAAAGGTCGTACTGAAGTCGTCCAAGTCCAAAACGTTCAAGGCGTAAAAACCCTTTAAACCACTCGGGCACAAAAATACCGTAAACACCCTTAAAGGTCTTACACTCTTGCACCTTATACGTGATATCTTTCATTGTATCGTAAAAAATTTCTAAATCAATATTTTTTGCCAAATAATCTTCATAAGCGTACCCCGTACACTCTAAAATAAAAATCATATCAGCGGTATAAACGTTTACTTGGGGTGCCAACTCTCGCATTTGGGCACGGGCTTCATTAAAATCTTTGCCCTCGCGCATATACGCTTTGGCAAAACTGTCGCATTTATCACCAAAAACGGCCTTGTATTTATTATAGCACTCTCTCATTTCATTGGTGAAACCAATTTTTTTCAGCATTTCTTTTGCTAACATAAAAATACCCCCATAAACTATGGGGGTATTATATCACATATTATTTATTATTGTCAATTTTTCGCTTCGGTTATTGCTGAAGATTTAATATCGGCTTCGGCTTTTTTGTTTGCCTCAAACTTTGGCTTGAATTGTTTTGAATGGAAACAAACCCAACTATTACCACGGTTAACTTCAAGCGGTGTTCCGTCTTCTAAAGTGAATTTCAAACTGCTTGAAGAATTACCTTTTGACCATTTGATAGGAGTATATGTACCGTTTACACAGTAATAACCCTTGCCTTTTGACAAGTCAACTCTTTTGTGTTTTCTATCGGGATAATAACTAATAGAAGTTGAAAGAACGAAAATATTTTTAAAATATTCGCTCTCGCCTGTTACATAGTCCTTACGTTCTATATCACGGAAGTATCTTACGTATTTTCCCTTTTCTGCGTCATACTTAAATACCGAAGTATAAGCACCCGAGAATTTAACACTTACAGTATCTGCCACTTTTTCGGGGTAAGAAACCTGCTTATCTGCTGTGGCAAAATTTTGCCAATTTTCAACTTTATCAAGAGTGGTTTTATAATCTTTATCTTTCAACCATTTCCAAATCTTTTTACCAAGACCGTAAAGTGTATGTTCACTTGCTAGACCGTTTTTAACACGCTCACCCGCATTATTTGAACCAAGAACAAAAGTTTGGGTGTCTTTTAAATGAGGTTTAGCATAAGTGTTGTCTTGACCGTGGTGAATATAAATAGCGTCGTGGCCCATAGATAAATCTATATAAGGATAACGTGCCGAACGAACGGTTCCAAGTTTTTTAACTTTAGAAACATCCTTAAACACTGCTAACAAACGGGTAATACCGCCCTCAACTTCGGTTTCGTAAACAATATCTGCTTGGGTAAGACCTGTCTGAACTTTTTGCGCAATAGATATATTGTTAATCATAACTGCAACGGGACGGCGGTTATAAACTTTAGCGTCAACAATATTTTCTTCACCTGTTAAATGATTGGTATAATAAACAATCTTTGGTTCTTCGGGAACACTTGCAACTTCGGTATTTGTTTTCTTTGATTTGCAACCCACCAAACTAAACATTGCCAAACACATAATTATTGCTATAATTTTCCTACACATAGTGTTTTCCTCCTGAAATCTTAATTTTTTACACTATATATACTATACTACATCTAACTGCTCATTTCAACAAAAAAATCAAAAACTCTGCAAAAATTTGCAGAGTTTTTTCTTAATCTTCTTGTTCTTCAACCACAGGTAGTTCTTCTACCGCAATTCTCTCAATTCGAAGACCGTCAACTTTAAGTACAGTTATTTCCAAATTTTCCCATTTAAAGCTGTCACCCGGCTTTGCTTCGCCGTCAAGCATGGTTTGTGTCCAACCGCCAACTGTTGCCGAATCGGCTTCAAAATCTTCGTCTTCATCAATATCAATATCGAATTCGTCAAAGAAATCGTAAACACGCATATCGCCATCGGCTTCAAAATGAGTATCATCCACGGCTATAAATTCACGTTCAATTTCGTCAGATTCGTCAAAAATTTCGCCAACCAACTGCTCAAGAACGTCTTCCATAGTAAGAACACCCATTGTACCGCCGTATTCATCTAAAACGATTACCATATGGCACTTGTTTTCTTTCATTTTTTCAAGCACGTCAGGCAAAGGCATGGTTTTATGAACAAAGGTTACGGGAAGCAAAAGTTCACGAATGTTGACCTTGTTCTTTTCAACCAACTTTTTGTAAAAATGATTTAAGTGAAGAATACCTATAATATTATCGGTTGTGTCTTCATAAACCGGCAAACGAGTATAGGTGGTTTCTTCACACTTGCGAACATTCACTTCATACGGGTCGTGAATATCTATAGCATCCATATCAACACGGTGGGTAATAATTTCGTAAGCCAAAACTTCATCAAAATCAAGCGCATTTTGAAGTAGGTCGCACTGTTCTTCGTCAAGTACGCCTTCATCTTCAACAATGTCAATAATATTTTCAAAGTCTTCTTCCGAAACGGCTTCGCTGTCGTCTATATTCTTGGCCCAAATTTTTGAAACAAGATTTACAAACCTCGTAATAATAAAATTAATCGGCTTTAAAATAATCGAAACAATATAAATTGGTATTGCAGCAAAAACGCAAAAAACTTCAGGGAACTGTTTAGCCAAAACTTTAGGAATAATTTCTCCAAAAGTAAGTACTAAAAGAGTCATAATAACAGTAGATAACCAAGCATATCCATCTCCCCACCAACTGATAATAATTACAGTTGCGATTGAAGATGACGCCATATTTGCAATGTTATTACCAATAAGAATACTGCTTAAAAGATTATCATAATCATCCAAAATTTTAATCGCTAACATTCCGGATATAGTTTCTTTTTCTTTTCCTTTATTCTTGAGTCTTAAAACGTTTACCGAAGAAAAGGCAATTTCAGTAGCCGAGAAAAATGCCGAAACCGCTATAAGTAAAATTATTGCGATATAACGAAGTGCACTAATCATTTAAAGCACCTCCGTCGTCGTTTTCGTCGTAAATCTCACCAACAAGTTCTTCAAGAATATCTTCAACCGTAAGTATTCCCACAACTTCGCCGTTACTGTTTTTAACAAAACTCAAATTACGGCGGTGGTTGCTCATTTCAGTTAAAATATCATCTATCGCTTCGTCTTCATTCACATAATAAGGATAGTCAATAATACTTGCAATTATAACGCTATGGTTTTTGTTTCGCATATACGCTTTTAAAAACTTTCTTATTTGCAAAATACCTTTAATATTACCTTTACGGTCGGTAACGGGTATTCTCGAATGAGAAGATTTTTTAACAATTTTCAAAATTTCAGGCGTTTTAAGGGCTAAAGAAATTACTTCAACCTGCTCCCAAGGTGTCATAACGTCTTTTGCAGTTGAGTTAGAAAACTGAAGCGCCGATTTTACAAGTTCGCCCTTTTCTTCATCGAAACCGTCTTCTTCCGAAATGTTTTCAACAATGTCAGTTAATTCTTCTTCGGTCATTGTAACCTGATTTTCAGAGTATTTTTTAAAAGGCCGTGAAACAAGTGCAGAAAGAGCCGTAAAACCAATTGATAGCGGTTTTAAAATTTTCATCAAAACCAAAAGCGGAGCCGAAGCAATTTCGGCAAATTTTTCATTACACGCACGTGCCAAACTTTTTGGTAAAATTTCCCCAAAAATAAAAATAACCACAGTCGCAACAATAGTAGCCACCGTAACCCAATATGCACCTAAATGCACAGTGAGCGCTGTAGCCAACGTTGCACAACCGATATTCACAATGTTATTACCAATAAGCAAAACAGACAAAGCTTCATCAAAATTGTCAAGTATGTTAAGCACCCTTTCGGCGCTTTTTTGACCTTTAGAAGCTTTGCTTATCATATGAATTCGGTTAACTGAAGCTAAAGAAATTTCGGTTCCTGAAAAATAACCGCTTAACAATATTAAAATGACAAATAAAATTATACTTCCCGCCGGACTATCGTCCACGAATACCATCTCCTATTTTTTCAAAGTAAATACATATTACTACATATTTCCTGTTTTGTCAATCGGTTTTTAAAATCATCCATCCATAAAGCCCTAATTGAAACGCAGGGACGACCATTGGTCGTCCGCCTAAGTTTTCGCAAATCGAAACGGACGTGCAATGCCCGCCCCTACAATGTGTTCGTATAGTTTGAAATAAACAAAACCTTCTCCAGTGGGAGAAGGTTTTGTTATACTTTTATTTGGTTTTCTTCTTAGTGGTTTTTGACCAAGCCGAATAGTACTTCTTACCCTTATAAGTTTTATACGTGCGTACTCTTACGTAGTATGTCTTTTTCGCCTTTAGTTTCTTAATGGTTCTTGAAGTAATTGAATTCTTCTTAAGTGTTACAGTTTTTGCTGACTTGAAATTTTTCTTGAGAGAATACTGTATTTGATAACCTGATACGTTCTTCTTTTCTCTCTTAATTTTAACCTTCAAACTCTTACGAGCAGCAGTTAATTTTGAAACCTTGGTACCCTTTGGCACTATTTCAAAATATATCACCTTTTTGCCGCCATAATTACCTATAAAGTTTACTGTGATTTTATACTTTCCAAACTTCTTTCTGCCTTTTGCATAAGTTACAGTATAATCCTTACCTTTTTTAAGCACCTTACCTTTAGAATCCTTTACAGTAACAGCAGGAGTTTTGGTCTTGCCGTTGTAAGTAATCTTTTGAGTTGTTGTAACCGATGCAATTTTAGGAATTACAACTGTACTTGTTTTTTTACCGCATACTGAACATACTGTCAAAATTAATCCGTCAGATTCAAGAGTTGCATTATTAGTAACCGTTAATACCTTGTGAGTAGCAGGAGAATTCAGCACATATAAAATATTATATGCTTCCGTCCCCTCATTATAATATCCCGACATACGCTGTGCCGCCTGTTCCAAACTCACGCTGGAAGCATCTAAAAGACTAATGTCATAACCGTCTTGACCTTTAATTTCAATAAAAAGCACATAAGTTTTTTGAGTGGAAAATACACCGGACGCCGTCTTTATATCTTCAGGAGCCGCTAATAACGGATCGCCTTTCACTTCAAATAAACTTTTAATATCAATATTAACCTTGGCATCAGAAACTACAGCCAATGAGTCAACT
>SVOX01000067.1 GCA_015066165.1 Oscillospiraceae bacterium
TACCGCAAAAGATATTGAAAATGCGGCGGCACTTATTAGAAAACATGGGTTTGAACTTGGACTTCAAATTATGACAGGACTTTACTGTGACGATAATGAGTCACTTGAGCGTACTGTGAAAAAGATTATTGAAATAAAGCCCGATACTGTGAGAATTTACCCCACAATAGTTTTAAAAGATACCGATTTAGCGGCGCTTTATCTCGACGGTAAGTATAGTCCGCAAACGTTGGCAGATGCGGTTAAAATTTGCTCAAAACTTTATATGATGCTCTCAAAAGAGGGAATAAACGTTATTCGTCTTGGTCTTCACTCTATTGAAGAAGGTGCATATTTAGCAGGTCCTTGGCACCCTGCATTTAGTGAACTTTGCCAGTCGCAAATAATGTTGACGAAAGTTTTAACCCATCTTTTTGACAAGGGTGAATATATAATCTATGTTGGCAAGAGTGACGTTTCAAAAATGACGGGTCAGAAAAAATCAAACATTAAATACCTTAAAACACGTGGTTTTGACTGCAAGGTTAAGGTGGATAACAGTTTGGAAGATTTAAAATTTAGGATAGAAAGGAAAGTGTTATAATTGCTTTTAAGTTCAATTGAAATTCAGGGCTTTAAGTCTTTTGCAGATAAAACAGTTTTGAAATTCGGCAAGGGTATAACTGCGGTTGTTGGCCCTAACGGAAGCGGTAAAAGTAATATTTCCGATGCTGTAAGGTGGGTGCTTGGTGAACAGTCAACCAAAAGTCTTCGTGGTCAGTCTATGGAAGATGTTATTTTTGGCGGTACAGAAACACGCCGTCCACATGGGTTTTGCGAAGTAACTCTTAACATTAATAACACTGACCGTTCTTTGAATTTTGACAACGATTTTGTTGCAATAACTCGTAGATATTACCGTTCACACGAAAGCGAATATGCTATAAATAACGTGTCGGTTCGCCTTAAAGATATTCATGAATTATTTATGGATACAGGTCTTGGTCGTGACGGTTATTCAATGATAGGTCAAGGTAAAATTGATAATATTATCTCTTCAAAATCGGGCGAACGCCGTGATATTTTTGAAGAAGCGGCAGGTATTTCAAAATACCGTTACCGCAAAATCGAAGCCGAAAGAAAATTATCGGCTGCGGAAGATAACTTGCTTCGTCTTCACGATATTGTAGATGAATTGGAAACCCGTGTTGGACCATTGGCTGAACAAAGCAAAAAGGCCGAAAAATTCTTGGAATTAGCGGCTTCTAAAAAGGAACTTGAAATTGGCTTATGGCTTTATACACTTAATAATTCTAAAGAACTTTTGCGAAGTCAAGAAAGTAAAATTGCGGCGGCACAATTATCTTACCGCGAAATTGAGCAAGAATTAGAAGAATTTGACCGCCAAACCGAGCAAAATACTTCACTTTTTGCAAAACTCACCTCTGATATTGAGGGTGAACGTCTTAACATTTCTTCTTTTAATGAAGAAATTGTTAAAGCCGAAGGTGTTATTACCGTTTTAAATAACGATATTGAACATAATAACGAATCTATTGAAAGATTAACGGGCGAGAAGAATGCTTTGAGTGTTTCAGACAGTTCTACTTTAGAAGAAATCGAAGCGCTTAAACTTTTATCCGACCAAAAGGAAAAAGACAAAGCCGAGTTAGAAGAAAAGTTACGTTCGCTTGAAAACGAGCTTTCAGAACTTCTTACCGATTCCGATGATATTAGCCGTAAAATTGAAAATCAGATAAGGGAACTTAACGTTCTTTCGTCAAACAGTGCCGATATGCGTGTAAAACTGGTAACTGCAAATACTTCTATCGAAGAAATTACTGCTCGCAACACCGCATTGGCAGAACTTATAACTACACGTCAAAATGAAATTACTGCTTTGGATAAGGAATATAATGAAACTGATTTGTTGCTTAAAAATTTGCAAGATAATGCCGACAGTATTCAAAATTCCTTGAAAGGATACGAACTTCGTTTAAACGGTAAGCGTGAAACAGCCGATAAATTAAAAGCCGAACTTGACGGTATGAACCTTGATATAGAAGCCAAAAAACGCCGTATTCAAATTTTGGTAGATCTTGAAAACAATATGGAAGGTTTTGCACATTCGGTAAAATTTGTAATGTCTAAAGCCGAAATGGGTGTTTTGCGTGGCATTTGCGGACCTGTTTCAAAATTAATAGACGTTGATAACAAATATAGCACCGCTATTGAAGCGGCACTTGGTAACGCAATTCAAAATATTATTACCAACACCGAAAATGATGCAAAACTCGCTATTAACTTCCTTAAAAATAACAGGGGAGGCAGAGCAACCTTTTTGCCTGTATCTACCATAAAATCCCGTGAATTTAAAGAACACGGATTTGAAAATATGGAAGGTTATATTGGTATTGCCAGTGACCTTGTTGCTTGTGACAAAAAGTATTTGGAGATTGTTAAATACCTTTTGGGCGCAGTAATCGTTGCCGAAGATATTGATTACGCAACCGCTATTGCCAAAAAGCAAGGTTACCGTGTGAAAGTTGTAACACTTGACGGTCAGGTTGTAAATCCCGGCGGTTCGCTTACAGGCGGTTCTGTAACTAAAAATGCAGGTCTTTTGAGCCGTGCTAACGATATTAAAGAAATTGAAACCGAAGTTAAAACTTTGGAAAAGAAACTTGAAGAAAGTAAAGTGAAGTTAAGCGAAGCGGAAAATGCTGTGAACGCTGTTTTGGCAGATATGACCGCTTTGAATGCCGACCTTACTACAGCAAATGAAGATAAGATAAGAGCGTTTGCTGAAGTAAAGAGAATTGAAGAATTGCGTCAAAACGCCAATACTTCGCTTGAAAGTTTGAAAGCGGAACAAACCGCTAACGAACAAAAGGTTGTTTTATTAAAAAGTTCTTCTCAAGATTCGGAAAAACAAATTGCCGAACTTGAGCAAAAGAAATCAGCCCTTCAAGCCGAAATTGACAAAATGACAGGCGGCAGGGACAACCTTAACATTACCAGAGAAAATTTAACTTCTTCAATTACTTCCCTAAAACTTTCGGTTATAGAAGTTGGCAAGGATATTGAATCTATACTCACAAATACCGAAAATCTTAATAAAACTATAACCGACCGTGCCGAACGTAATACCGCAATTGTTAGCGAAATTGCGGCGTTACAGTTTAAAAACGAAAACCTAAAAACCGAAATTGCGGCAGCAAAAGACGGTATTGAAGAATTTAAGGCAAAGATTGAGGAAAGTGAAAAGAATATTTCTGATTTCATTGACCAAAGAAATCAAACCGAAAAATCAGGTGTGGAACTTCGTAACAGCGAACGTGAAAACACCTTGAAACGCGAAAAAATAAGCGGAGAATTAGCACGTCTTACCGAACGTAAAGAAGTTATGATGCGTGAGTATGACGACGTTATCCGCCGTTTGTATGATGAGTATGAATTAACTCGAAGCGAAGCCGAAAAAATTGGTATTGAAATTGAAAATCCGGCTGCCGCTAAAAAAGAATTATCAGAAGTTAAGAATAAAATTCGTGGACTTGGTAATGTTAACGTCTCGGCTATTGAGGAATATAAGGAAGTTAGCGAACGTTATAACTTCTTGTCTTCGCAAATCGAAGACGTTGAAGCGTCTCGTGCTCAACTTTACAAACTTATTAATCAACTGACAAGTCAAATGCAAGAAATCTTTACCGAGGGATTCCAAAAAATCAGTCAAAACTTCACAAAAACCTTTACTGAATTATTTGGCGGCGGTACTGCTTCATTAAGTCTTTCAGACCCCGATAACATTCTTGAAAGCGGTATTGATATTAACGTTAAATTACCGGGTAAAAACGTACCTTCGCTTGACGGTCTTTCAGGCGGCGAAAAAGCACTTATTGCGCTTTCAATTTACTTTGCAATTATGCGTGTTAGCGCACCGCCTTTCTGCTTCTTGGACGAAGTTGATACTGCGCTTGATGATATTAACGTTGAGCGTTTTGCCGAATATATGAAATCTTCTGATTTTGCAACACAGTTTATTTGCGTAACCCACCGCCGTGGCACAATGGAAGCGGCTGATATGCTTTACGGTGTTACAATGCAAGAAAAGGGTATTACCAAATTGTTAGAACTTAATGTTGCAGAACTTGAAAAGAAATTACTTGAAACTAATTAGGTGATTTAATGGGATTTTTTAGTAAAATAAAACAAGGACTCCAAAAAACACGTGAGTCCTTGTCACAAGGTGTTACGAGTATTATTAATTCTTTTACTAAAATTGATGAAGAATTATTTGAAGAACTTGAAGAAATACTTGTAATGGCCGATATTGGTGTTAATACCGCAACCGAAATTTGCGATATTTTACGCAAAAAAATTAAAGAACAAGGCGTTAAAGACCCTGCCGAAATTAAAGGGCTTTTAAAAGAAATTATTAGCGATATGTTGGGTGAAGACCAAGGGTTAGCGCTTGATACCAAACCTTCAATGATATTGGTTATTGGTGTTAACGGTGTTGGCAAAACCACCACTATTGGTAAATTATCGGCACAACTTAAAGCACAGGGCAAAAAGGTTGTGCTGGGTGCGGCTGATACCTTTCGTGCGGCTGCTATTGACCAACTAGGCATCTGGGCCGAGCGTGCAGACGTTACAATGGTAAAAAGCGTTGAAGGAACTGATCCTGCATCAGTGGTGTTTGATACCATTGCTTCGGCTAAATCTAAAGGTGCCGACGTTATTATTTGCGACACTGCGGGCCGTCTTCACAATAAGAAAAATCTTATGGACGAACTTGCAAAAATTTACCGTGTAATTGGTCGTGAATTGCCACAAAGTTCGGTTGAAACACTTTTGGTTCTTGATGCCGCAACAGGACAAAATGCCGTTAATCAAGCACGTGAGTTTAAAAACGTTGCAAATATTACGGGCATTGTGCTTACCAAACTTGACGGTACTGCAAAAGGCGGTATTGTAATTCCTATTCATAATGAACTCTCAATTCCTGTAAAATATATTGGTGTTGGTGAAGGTATTGACGATTTGCAACCATTTAACGCCAAAGAATTTACACAAGGGATTTTTGAAAGCGGAGAATAATAATATGAAAATATTTATTGCAACTAAAAATGCAAAAAAATTAAAAGAATTAAAACGTATTTTAGAGCCAATGGGTTTCACAGTTTTGTGTGAAAAAGATTTGGACAAGCCGTTTTTAGATGCGGTGGAAGACGGTAAAACTTTTGAAGAAAATGCACTTATTAAGGCGAAAAGCGGTCTTTCACAAACCGGATTTATCAGTGTTGCTGATGATTCGGGAATATGTGTTGATTATTTGGGCGGTGCTCCGGGTATATATTCAGCCCGTTATTCAGGTGGTAGTGACCAAGACAACAACGATAAATTACTTCGTGAACTTGAAAACGTTCCAATGGAAAAAAGAACCGCTTATTACGTTGCCGCTATTGCTTGTGTTTTCCCCGACGGCAGAGAATTTACCGTTCGTGGCGAATGTCACGGTCATATTGCTTTTTGTGAGCAAAAGGGTGACGGCGGTTTTGGTTACGACCCATTGTTTATAAGTGAAATAGGTCCTTTCTCACAAGTTACTGATGAACAAAAAGATGCGGTAAGCCATAGAGGACGTGCACTTGTTAAATTTAAAGAAGAACTTAAGAAATATTTAGAGGTATAGTATGTTAAACAGTAGGCAAAGAGCCCAACTTCGTGGGATGGCTAATGATTTTGAAACTATTTTGCAAGTGGGTAAAATGGGTATTAGTGAAAATACAGTAAAACAAGTTGACGATGCATTAGAAGCACGTGAACTTATAAAAATGTCGGTTTTAGAGACTTGTCCTTTAACTTCAAGAGAAACCGCTGACGAATTGGCACAAAAGGTTAAAGCAGACGTTGTTCAAGTAATTGGCAGAAAGTTTATTCTTTACCGCCAGTCAAAAGAAAAACTAATTAAATTGGTGAAATAATATGGGCTTTACGGCTGTTTTTGGCGGAACTTTTAATCCGCTTCATAAAGGGCATTATGAAATGCTTGAAGCGTTGCAAAAAGACCAAAGTATAACTGAAATTTGGATTATGCCCGATAGAATTCCGCCTCATAAAGAATGTGATTATATGGCGAGTGATACCGACCGTATAAATATGTGTAACCTTGTTAGTAAAGATTTTTCAAAGGCAACGGTTTGTCTTGTGGAGTTTGAACGGGAAGGTAAAAGTTATACTTACGATACAATGGTGGAACTTTGTCAAAAATTACCACAAAAAGATTTTGTTTTTGTTTGTGGTGGAGATATGTTTTTGTATTTTCCAAAATGGTATAGATATAAAGATTTAATGAAACTATTACCGTTTTACGTTTTTTCACGTGCTACTGATGAAAAAGAAGCATTTGAAAATGCGGTTAAAGAATTTTCGGCTATGGGTATGAAATTGATTTTTAATAATGCCAAAATTTCAAACATATCTTCTACCGAGTTTAGAAACTCAAAAAATGAAAAACTTTTACCTAAAAAAATATATGATTACATCAAAGAAAAGGGTATTTACGATGTACGATAATTTTAAACAAATTCTGAAAAGCCGTTTGGACGAAAAAAGGTATTACCATTCACTTTGCGTAGCAGATGAAGCCAAACGTTTGGCGCAAAAAATTGGAATAGACAGTGAAAAAGCGTATCTTGCGGGTTTGCTTCACGATATTACCAAAAACGCAAAAGAGCAAGAACACTTGAAAATATTTTCACAGTTTGGTATAATCTTAAATGATATTGAAAAAAATGCCCTAAAACTTTGGCACGCAATTTCAGGTGCGGCTTATGTAGAGCATTTTTTAGGAATAGAAGATAGTGAAATATTGGATGCTATTCGGTATCACACAACCGCAAAACCAAATATGTCACCGCTTTGTTTGGTTTTATATTTGGCTGACTTTACTTCAAGTGACCGTGATTATCCTGATGTAGATGTTATGCGCAAACTTGTTGATGTTTCGTTTAGTGAAGCGTTAGTTTATGCTTTGCAATATACAATAAAAGATTTGGCAGACCAAAAAAGAGCCATACATTTTGACACTTTGGCGGCCTTTAACGAGGCGGTTAGTAATTTGGAGGGAAAGAATTGAACTCGTTTGATATTTTGAAAATTGCTGCAAATGCCCTAAACGGCAAAAAAGCAAAAGATATAAATGCAGTAAAGGTTGAGGAATTGACTGTTTTGTGTGAATATTTTCTTATTTGCACGGCAAATTCCTCTACACAAATCCGTGCTTTGACTGATGAAGTTGAAGAAAAGTTGGAACAAGCGGGACTTCGTCCGCACCATATTGAAGGCAAAGCATCGGGTTGGATAGTTTTAGATTACGGTTCGGTAGTTATTCATATTTTCGGACGTGGGGAACGTGAGTTTTACGCTCTTGATAAAATGTGGGCAGATGCCGAAATCGTTGATATTGAAAATATTTTAGAAGAAGCAATGGGTGACTAATTATGCAAAAAAATTACAATTATTCTGAAATTGAAAAGAAATGGCAAAAAATTTGGGACGATAATCATACTTTCGAAGCAAAAAATGATTATACTCTTCCAAAATTTTTCGGTCTTGTTGAATTTCCTTATCCTTCGGGACAGGGTCTTCACGTTGGACATCCTCGTTCATATACCGCTATCGATATTGTATCCCGTAAAAAGCGTTTACAGGGCTATAATGTTCTTTATCCTATGGGTTGGGACGCATTTGGTCTTCCTACCGAAAATTTTGCTATAAAGAACCATATTCACCCCTCTATTGTTACTGAAAATAATATTGCTAATTTTAAACGTCAGTTAAAGTCTTTGGGCTTTTCTTTTGACTGGAGCCGTGAAATCAACACAACTGACCCTTCGTATTATAAGTGGACACAATGGATTTTCTTGCAACTTTTTAAAGAGGGCTTGGCTTACAAAAAGGAAATGTCGGTTAACTGGTGTACTTCTTGTAAGTGCGTTCTTGCAAACGAAGAAGTTGTAAACGGTGTTTGCGAACGTTGCGGCAGTGAAGTTGTTCAAAAAGAAAAAAGCCAGTGGATGCTCAAAATTACCGAGTATGCTGAAAAACTTCTTGAAGGACTTAATGACGTTGACTTTATTGAAAGAGTAAAAACTCAACAAAGAAACTGGATAGGCCGTT
>SVOX01000068.1 GCA_015066165.1 Oscillospiraceae bacterium
AAGCCGCATTAATGTTGCCTAAAAAATACAGTGAATACTGCAGTGACGTTGCGGTTGAAAAGGCAGATTACGTTATTGTTGAAGGAAGCAACTTCCCTGAAAAGATGGTATTTAAGCAAATTACCGATAAAACGGTGGCTTTGTTTAATTCTTATGAGGTTATAGAGCCAACCAAACGAATGGCACAAAACATTGAAACAATGTTCTTGGTGTTTACAGGCGGTTTTAATACAAGCGGTGCTTACTCTTATGATGTAAAGAGTGAAACATTGAAGAAATTGAAATTGGATAAACCGGACTTTGTTTTGAGCGCAGTATTTGATGACTATACCTATTCTTATAAGTTTAAAAAGCAAAAAGACGGCGATTATGCAGTAGTTGGTAATGACAGTAAAAACGTCAAAAAGGTAACCATTACAGATTGCGACTTTTTAAATTACACAACAACCGATTTGTATAATCCTACCATATTTATGGCTAATATAGACGATGTATCAAATCTTACAATTAAAACCCAAAAAGAAACTTATAGTTTTGATATTGCCGCTAATCCAAACGGTGATGATACAAACAAGTACAACGTAAAAATGGGAGACAAAACCTTTAAATCAAATTATTTTCAAGCTTTTTGGCAATACTTATGTATGCTGCAAGCATTGGATTTTGAGACCCAGAGTAATGTTGGAAAAACTGAACTTACACTTACTTACACTTACAAAGATAAAGACAAAAAACCAACTGTAATTACTTTTGCAAAAGAAAATGCAGTTAGATATCAGTACAGCATTGACGGTAAGCCGTTAGGTAAAGTTGGTTCATCTGATTATACTAAAATTATTAAAAATCTTGATCGTTTACTACAGGGTAAACAAGTTGTAGTTAACTAATTAACTTAAAATCTCTCGCTACTTAATGTGGCGGGAGATTTTTTTGTTTTTGAAAAATTTTACTTACATTAAATTTTTTGATTTGGTATAATTATAAGTAGTAAAGGCGGTGTTTTTGTGTATAAGATAGGAGAAAAAATAATTTACGGACAAATTGGTGTTTGCCAAGTGGTTGATGTTTGTTATAAAGAATTTATAAAAAATAAAAAGCAAGAATATTATATCTTAAAGCCGATTTTCGATGAAAACAATAAAATATATGCGCCAACAACTAACTCAAAGATTTTTATGCGCAGTTTGATAAGTAAGAAAGAAGCGGAAGATTTGATTATTAAAATTCCTTCGATTATAGAGAAAACTGCCGATTTGCAAGAAAGTACCAAAGAAGAATATATTGAAAAAATTAATAATCATACGTTAGAAAATTTGGTTGAACTTACGGCTTTTATTTATACTAAAAAGAAAATTATATGCAAAGATAAAAAACGGCTTAATAACATAGACGAAAAATATATGAAAATTGGCGAAAATTTGCTTTTTGGTGAATTGGCGGCGGTTTTGGATATACCGCTTTGTGACGTTCAAAAATATATCGAAAGCAGGTTAAAAAAGTAAAAGAAGTATCGTTTGCATTGTGTTCTAAAGGATACAATGCAGTGATATAAATTCCTATCATATCGAATTTACCGATAGGTAAATATATCGATTTTTCCGAAGGAAAAATATCGCATTGCGAAGCAATATATCGCAAAAAATACTACCCGAAAAAGAGTTTTTATTTTCTCTTCTTCGGGTAGTTTTATTTTATATTATCACAAGTTAGGGATTTATGTACCAAATCTCACTTCTATTAAAGAAAACTGTCTCTAAGAACCCTTCTTTTTTATAAGTTTATTATATTGTCGCAAAAGTCAATACTTTGTTTGCGGTGGGTTACAAGAATAACGGTTTTATTCTTTAATTGTTTAATGTTTTGTAATACTTTAAGTTCGGTTTCGCTGTCAAGTGCACTTGTGGCTTCGTCCAATAAAATAACAGGAGTGTTCGCCAAAATTGCTCTTGCTATTGAAAGGCGTTGTACCTGTCCTTCCGAAAGTCCACCGCCACGCTCTGATAAAACTGTATCGTATCCGTTAGGTAGGGTGGTAATATAATCATGAATTTCGGCGATTTTACACGCGCGTATAATTTCGCTTTTTGGAATCGTACTATCGCAAAGGGTAAGATTTTCCGCAATACTGCCCGAAAGTATCATATTGCCTTGTGGTACGTAAGCAAATAAGTTGCGGGTGTTGGTATTTGCCGTTATGTTGGAATTGATATAAATACTTCCGCTTTTTAGGGGGTAAAGCCCTAAAATTAGTTTAAACAAGGTGCTTTTACCACAGCCCGAAGTGCCTGTGATAGCGGTAATACTTGCTTTTTGAATTTTGAAAGAAAAGTTATTTAATACGGGTTTGTTGCCGTAAGAAAAAACAATCTCATTGGCTGATAGCGTTTCAAAATCAATGTCTTGTGCGGTTTGATTTGTGTGTTCACACGGTAAGTTTTCAAGTTCAATCAAACGCTCTGCAGAGGCAATTATTGAATAATATTTTGGGAATATGCTTGAAATGTTTTGTAGCGGTGCTCTTAACTGTGATACAAGTTGTAAAAAAGCAATTAAAGTGCCAAAAGTTAATACTCCTTTGGAAATTTGGGTAGCACCCCAAACCAAAACCGCATAGTAGCCAATGGTGAAAAATGAGTATAAACTCACGTGCGATAAAACTGAAATTACGGCACGTTTCATTTTAAAATTAAAGTTTTTCTCCATAAAAACATTTAGTTTTTTTATAAACGGAACTTCGCTTTTGAAGGTTTTTATAACAATTTGGTTTTCAAAACATTCTTGCAAAAATGAACGTGTAACACCTTCGCTTTTTTGGCATTCTTTGTGTAAATATTTAAAACGTTTGTTAATAATTCTGCCAATGGCGGGAATTAATATTCCAAAAACAATAACAATTACTGCAACGTACGGCTCAAGTGTTATGAGCGCTACCGTACCGCCAATAATTTTTGCAACTGTTCCAAAAATATCGGGCAAAATGGTTACAATGTTGGTTACAACAACATCGGTATCAGAAGTAAAACGGTTTAAAATGTCGCCTGAATGATATTTTTCAAGTTCGCTGTATTCTTTTTGACACAGTTTTGAAAATAAGTGTTCGCGCAAATTTATGGTAAATTTTCCGCTTATAAAGGTTCTTAAAAGTGAATTTAAGCCCGAAAGTACAACCTGTGCAATTACTATTACGGCAAAAAGAATGCCATAGTTTAAAAAGTTACCGTTTTTATCACCCGTGGCAAGTTCCAAAACATTTTTTGAAAGGAAAGCCAACCAAATGAAACAAAGCGACACAGCAACTGAACAAAAGCACATTATACAGGTTGCAAATATTTGAGTTTTAAATATGTTGTAAAGCCATTTTAAAACGCTGTTATTTTTTTTGTTGTTCATTATTCAAAAATTCCGTTTTCTTTCATACTTTTTATAAAGGCGTCGATTTCACCTAAAGCCAAAACAGTTGAAATTTCATATTCTTCAAGAAGCAAATTTAAAAGTTGGCTGTTTGTAAGATCGAGTTTGCTGGTAAGTTCCCATAAAAACACACCGATTTCACTTAATGCGATTTTTTTGCCTTTGGGTTCGATTATGTAATTTCCATCTTGTTTTTGTAAAAAATATCCGTTTTTTATCTTCATTTTGACACCTCTTATACTATATTATATAACAAAAATTTAACTATTGCAAGTGGCAGCGAAAAGGTGTATAATAAATATATATATTTTTAGTATTGGAGTAAATTTATGGATACTTTTTTCGAGCAAATTGTAGCAATTAAAAAAGACGGCAAATATATTGCCAGTGTGT
Organism: Oscillospiraceae bacterium; assembly: GCA_015066165.1. GTDB lineage: Bacteria > Bacillota > Clostridia > Oscillospirales > Acutalibacteraceae > UBA737. The sequence goes on from SVOX01000068.1 coordinate 3,805, forward strand.
TGGGTGTTTGGTTTGCGGCACTTTTCCTTTGTTTTTTAACCTTTTTATTTTCGGGTTATATTGGCTCGTTATTTATTTTGGTTATGGCAGGTATAATTTACGGCGCTTTCAAACTTTCGGGTCTTTTTAATATTGAGTATGAATACATCGTGACTAACGGTGTTATGGATATTGATAAAATTATAAATAAATCAAGCCGTAAGCGACTCTCAAGTTTTGAACTTTCTGATGTTTCACGCCTTGAAAAATTCAATGCCGAACAAATTGCAAACGTTGATAAAAAGAATTTGGTTGTTTGTTGTAACCCAAAAATTGATGATGCTTATTTAATGGTTTATAAAAAAGAGGGTAAAAATGCCGAATATGTTGTTTTTTCTCCCAACCAAAAAATGCAAGGTGCTATTATAAAATTTTTACCAAAATTCATTGCCAACAGTGCTTTTAAGTAAGGTGTGTGCCGTATGGATGTATTGACCAAAGATTTGATTAAAATCTCTGAAGAAAATGCCGTCCATAACGGCGCATTTTCTTTTTTGGAACTTATGAAAACAGCGGGGGATACCGCTTATAAAATTATATGTGAAAACATAGAAACAAAAAATAAAAAAATTGCTGTTGTATGCGGCAGCGGTAATAACGGCGGTGACGGTTTTGTTGTTGCGCAAAATTTTGCAACAAGCGGTAACGAAGTTACTGTTGTTTTGGCTTTGGGTAACCCAAAAACCGAATCGGCTAAATATTATTTTGACAAACTTAAAAACGTTAATGTTACTGACAAATTAAGCGGTGAATATGACGTTATAATTGATGCAGTTTTTGGCATTGGTCTTGAACGTGAACTTTCTAAAGATTTATTAAGTTTGGTTGAAAATATCAATTCGCAAAATGCCGTAAGGGTTGCGATAGATATTCCAAGCGGAATTGAAAGTGACAGCGGTAAAATTTTAGGCGGTTGCGTTAATGCCGATTTGACGGTCACTTTTATTGCATTAAAACCTTGCTTTTTGTTGCCTGATGCCACTAATTTTACAGGAAAGGTTGTTGTTGCTGATATTGGTGTTGAGCCGGTAGGTTTTAAATATAAGACTATTGAAGCACCAAAACCTTTTGTAAGACCTAAAAATTCTCATAAAGGTACTTTTGGTACGGCGGTTATGTTTTGCGGTAGTTATGGTATGGCAGGGGCTTCAATATTATCGGCAAGGGCTTGTCTTAAAAGCGGAGTTGGAATTGCTAAATGTGTTATTCCAAAAAGCATTTATGAAATTTTAACGGTGGCTGTTCCTGAAGCGGTTTGCAGTATTGCCAAACAAACGCAAAATGGCGGATTTAAAGGTAATATAAATTTACAAAAACCGCTTGAAAAGGCAACTGCGGTGCTTGTTGGTTGTGGTATAGGAAATACACGTAATACTAAAAAACTTGTAAAACGTATTTTGCAAAAAGTGAAATGTCCCATAGTTGTTGATGCCGATGGAATAAATGCGTTGGTTTCGAATATAAATGTATTAAAGAAAACTAACGCTTCGGTTGTTTTAACACCCCATCCTGCCGAGATGTCACGTCTTTTGGGAATTTCAGTAAAAGATGTTGAACAAAACCGTGTCGATATTGCTACTAATTTTGCAAAAGAATATAACTGTTTCGTTGTGTTGAAGGGTTCAAATACAATTGTTGCAACACCCGACAGTCAGGTGTTTTTTAACACCTGCGGTAACAGTGGTTTAGCCACAGGCGGCAGCGGTGACGTGCTTGCGGGTATGATATTGTCATATTTAGCGCAAGGTCTTGATACTTTGAACGCTGTTAATACTGCGGTATTTTTGCATAGCGACGTTGCAGACAAGGTGGCATATGAAATAGGGGAACAGGCGTTACTGCCAAGCGATATAATCGAAGCGCTTTAAAGGGTGATTTGTTGAAAAGGTTGCTTTGTGCTGTATTTTCGTTATTGATATTAGTGGGCTGTAATAATAATTTTAGAAAATTTGAGCCCATAACAAAAGGAATTGACTTTTTGGCAGAAATTAAATATTATAACGAGCATTATGAGTGTATTTGCGATATTAATTCAAGTGGTGAAATGCACGCCGAGTTTACCTATCCCGCCGAGATAGAGGGGCTAAAATATAACGTTTCTAAAAATGGAATTTCGGCAGAGTATGAAGAACTTGAGTATATAAACAAAAACGAGATTTTTGAAAACACCGCTGCGTATTTAATTTGGGACGTTTTATCAAATGTAAAAGGGCAGGTAAAAAGCGAAGATAACCTCTTTTTTGTTGAAGGTAAAACCAAAGAATTTGATTATAGGTTAGAACTTGGTTCAAGTGGTTTGCCAATTAAACTTACAACAAAGCCGGATATAATTGAAGTGACGTTTAAAAATGTTAAAATAAAATAGATATATAAAAAAGACTTGGGTTAACCCAAGTCTTTTTTTATTAGTGAAACTTCAACACTCAAATCCAAGTTCTGCAGTCGAGTCGCTAATTTGATATTAGCGAAAGACTACAAAACGGAATGGGTGCCGAGCCACTCGGCTGGTGGAAGTGAGGAGAATCGAACTCCTGTCCAAAAATTTTTCCATACAGGCCTCTCCGAGCGCAGTCGCCTATTTAAATTCCCTTACAAAACCGTCAAGCGACCGACTGTTTTGCTTGGTAGTTCCTACTTCGTGACAGCAGGGGGAACAACCCGCTGTTCATGTGCACCACTAATTGACGCCTTGCCTTAGCCGTGGTACTCTAAGGTTCGACGAGCCGCCTAATTAGGCAGCTAAAGCAACTTTATTGTTGTTAGTTAATTTTTTATGCGGATTTTAAAGCGGTTCCGCACCGCTGCTCGCTTCCTATACTTCTAAATCCCTGTCGAAACCTTTACACTCCCATATATTAACAAAATTCATTATAAAAATTTTGTTAGTGAATAGTGAAAAGAGAATAGTGAATAGTTAATGTGTTTCGCAAAGCGAAACGGGTTATAAATTATCTGTTTTGTTCTTTTAGTGCGCGATCTATTGCACGGTTGGCATCACGTTTTGCTGCTACCTCACGTTTGTCGTGAAGTTTTTTACCTTTACAAAGCCCTAATTGAACCTTTACAAGCGAACCCTTAAAATAGAGTGATAGTGGCACAAGAGCCATACCGTCTTGCTTTACAGCGCCTAAAAGCCGCATTATTTCACGTTTGTGAAGTAGCAGTTTGCGGTTACGGGCAGGTGGCTTGTTAAAGCGGTTGCCGTGCTCATAAGGGCTAATGTGCATTTGTTTTATAATCATTTCGCCTTCATCAATACTGCACCAAGCGTCTTTTAAATTTACTCCGCCTGCACGTATAGACTTAATCTCGGTTCCTGAAAGCGCAATTCCGCATTCGAAACTTTCTATAACAAAATATTCGTGAAACGCTTTTTTGTTAGTGGTTATGGTTTTTGTGTTTTCCACGGAATGCACCTCCTTTAATAGATTATAATACCGCAAAAAAATTGTCAAGTAAAAAAGGTCGAAAAAACACCTTTACAGCAAACTGTAAAGGCGTTAGTTCACAAGGTTTCTCTTAATATGTAGAGATTAGCCTTCAGAGATAGCGTCAACAGGGCAACCTGCAGCACAAGCGCCACAGTCACAGCACTTATCAGCGTCGATTTCGTATTGAGTTGCGCCTTCAACAATAGCATCACATGGGCAACCTGCTTGACAAGCACCACAGCTGATGCAAGCGTCAGAAATTACATAAGCCATCCTAAAAACACCTCCGTAGTTTTACTATATTACATTTTAACTCTAAACTATAAAAAAATCAAGGGAAATTTTATATATTACTAAATTTTGTCGAATTATTCGTTATTTTGACTTTTTTGGGGCTTTTTACCACCCGAAACACGTTCAACTTTATCTCTATGAATTTTAAAGGGTATTGATTCACTATCAATAAGTTTTACGTAAAGGTTACCTGTTACCAAGTTAGCATCGGTAACGGTTGCTAAACCGTCGGGCGTTTTGACGGTTGAGCCAACACGTGGTGTGATAGAAGATAAATGGCTGTAGGCATCTTCTTCATATTTAAGGCAACACATAAGACGACCGCAACTGCCTGAAATTTTGGTGGGGTTTAATGAAAGCCCTTGCTCTTTTGCCATTTTAATTGAAACGGGTTCAAAGTCGTTCAAAAAACGTTTACAGCAA
>SVOX01000069.1 GCA_015066165.1 Oscillospiraceae bacterium
TTAAAAGCAAACGGCGTTTTACCAAATAGAAAAGTTTATTATTTTTATCCATCAAAACTTTCTCAAGTTGTTTCCTGGCTTCAAACAATGCAAAAACGCCTTGTTCGGTTGGGGTAATATCGCCATAATGCAGTTCCTCAACGGTATTAATGCCGTCACACACCGCATTAGCATAATTAGGCGGTAAAATACCGCAAACTCGGTTTGTTAACTCGTTTAAAGTTTCACCCTTTTGAAGTTTAAAACCAAGCCAAGCAAACTGGCTTAAAATATCACAATAATAATATTCGGCTTGTGCGGAAGTAGTTTTAAAACGTTTGCGTACCGCTGCAATTTCATAGAATTTATGCGCCACAAAACATTTAATTATACAGATAATCAATGCCACCGCAACTAATGCAAGGAATATCAATATAGGAGTGTTAAACTTGTCATTCCATTTTAGATTTGTACCGGCTACTCTTTTTTCGTCTTTTTCTACATCAGTATCAACGTTGATATCGGGTATTGGTGATTTTTTACCCGTAGTAACTGTGTTTTTGCTTGTGTTATTGGGGTTAACCACCATATTTGGATTAGGGTCAAAAGCAACCCAGCCAATGTTTGGCAAGTAACACTCAACCCAAGAATACGGTGAAGAAGCATCTATAATTTGCTTTTTACCTTTTGGGTTTTTAATAGTCTTATAACCTGCCGTAAAACGTGCAGGAATACCCGCTTTTCTCGACATAATAACCATAGCGGTTGCATAATATACACAATGACCTTTTTTGGTTGCAAAAAGGCGGTCTATTATATCATCGCCACGTTTGAAATTATTGGGTTCACGTTCATACATAAACCCGTTTTTGTTTGAAAAATAGTTAGCAATTTCATATGCCTTTTCGTATTCGCTCAAATTTTCAAGTTTTAATTTTTTAAGCGCTTTTTCAAGCGATTTAGACACCTTATTTGGCAACTGGGTATAACATTTATAAAAATCACAGTTTTTATCATAAAGCGGGTCGGGTTTAAAATTCATCTTTTTTAGAATACCCTTAAGTTGTACATTCAAAATCTTTTCGTCGGTTTTGTAAGATATGTTTTCAACAGTATAAGTATATCCTTTTTTAAATCCGTAATAAGAAAACAGTCTTCCCCTTTTATCGTACAAAACGGGATTAGTTGTTTTGGTTCCCTCTTCAAATTCAATTAATTGTCCCATTGTGGGCAAATAGAAAGTATCTTGAACCAAGTTTATTCTAACCTTTGAAACAGGGGCAACTCTTTTAATAATATTCATAAAACTTTCGTTTGTTACTGCTTCACCCGCAAAATAAGCGTTTTGCTCGTAATCCCAAAAGCCGTTAACTCTGTAACTTTTATCAAATTCATTTTCCCACATAACACCGTCGTAAGTGTCAAAACTCGTAACCTTAATCAAGGTAGGTTCAGTAAGACTGGTCGATGCTAAAGGTTTTGGTTTGATATTATACAAATTACCGCCAACATAAGTACTGTTCATTACAAGCCCAATATCAAAAAGCGATATATTAAGCTTTTTTTGTTCTTTTGTATATGCACCTGAAAGGGTTTGCAAATCTGCAACCGCATCGGAACAAGGACGGTTTCTAACACTGCCTTCGGTGTTATTAGCAACAGTAAATGCGCCAAAGGAAATAATAGCGGTAATCAAGGTTGAAATTAAAACCAACAACCATTTTTTACCCCAAATTCCAAATAAATTTTTAATATCGGGCAACTTTAATCTTTGGAATTTATCACCCGCAATTAATGGGAATACACCCGCCACCAAGAATGAAATGGCTAACAAATCATACCCTGTATGTCCGTAAGCGTAGTTAACAACAATAAAAGCCATAACCGTTCCCACAACAAGTAAAGGCCATTTGAATATACGGCAAACAGCAAAGAATAAAATTGATATGGCTATGTTAACAAACGTATGAACCAAATAAAATCCCTGTTCGGAATACCATTTAGATTCATAGGAAAGGCCTGAAGCCCACCACTTAACAAAACCCGCAAAACTTTCAAAAAACGAAACTATGTCGCCGCTAATAGAAATAGCAAGAAAAAATACAGGAAGCAACACGCCAAAGTAAATTATTGGTATCCACCATTTGCGTGAAAAAAGGACCACCGCCACTATTGTAAGCAAGGTTTGCCAAAGAATTGTAACTAACCCAATTTGAATACTGTACTGCGAATCTACAATAAGTGCCGCACCTACTGAAATAAGCCAACAACTTATAATGTTAAAAACAAACTCAACAATACTTTCTTTTTGGGTTTGCCGCTTTTTAAACCATTTAGAAATCACAGTACAGCACCTACCTTTTTAGCAATTTTTTCGGTAGAGCTTAAAACTGTAATAAAGCTTTCTCTCTTTTCAAAAGCAATATCTTCAGGTAACGGCAACGGTTTTGTCAAAATACAAGCCGAATGTTTGCCGTTTCTATTCATTTCCCTTACTTCATTTATTAGTGAAGTATCGGGATTATCGGTAATAAAGTAAAGTTTATGTGCTTTTAAAAATTCAGTATCTTCTATATCTGATATTAATAAAGCACCATTTGATTGACAATAATTTACATTGGAGAAATCATACTGCATTTTGGTTATATCAACAAGATTATTAACCGTAAAACGTATGTTTTCTTTTGTTTTGTTACTACGCAAAACAATCACTTCAACGCTATTATTTTCTTCAACCAAATAATTTGCCAATGTCATTGCTGTTTCAAATGCAATGTCGGCGGCTGTGCACAGTTCCAAAGAACTAAAAGCCGCATCAACCACTATTGCGATATTTGGTTTTTGAAGCATTTCATATTGACGGGAATATAATTTTTTAGCACGAGCGCTTTGTTTCCAGTTAATGCGCTTAAGTGAATCACCTTCTCTGTAAAGTCGTGAATCTCCAAGCAACTCGCCTTCTTCAGCATTTAAAACACCCGAATTGCCAAATCCACCCGCAGAAACAGTTTCATCTACTTCTTCCAATAAATGTATTTTAGGCATAACCGATAAATCCGAAGTTAAGTTTGCCTTAACAGGTCTTATAAGCGGTAAAGAAAACAAGCCGAACAAATCTTCAAATCGAAGTTTTTTTATTCCTACTTTCCAATTTCCTACGTGTACACAAGGTAATTCAAAAGAAAATTTACGCTTCACAAAAAAGGATGTCATCATAACAAACGTATGCTTTAAACGGTTTTTTTGCTTTGTTTCCACATCTGCCGCTTTAACCGAAAGATACCCTGCCACAGGCAAAAGGATAAAGCCGCTAAAGCGAAGAATATATTCAATATTTTCTTCACGTGTAGCAGCTGATTTATTTACTGTTGATTTAACATTAAGCGTAATAGAAGCGAGAACTATTGACAAAAATGAATACAAAACAAGTCCGCATATACAAAGTGCCATTATGTAAAATTCTCTAATTTCGGTGCCCAATGCCAAAACTGTTATAAATGCGCCAATTAATGTGACAACAATTCCTCTTAAAGTCATAATAAAACAGTTAATCCTTAATCTTTTATCTTGGGAATACGTACATTTTCAAGAATATTATTTATTGTGTCAAGCGCAGTAGTACCTTTAGCGCCTGAACGGTTTTTCATAATCATTCTATGCGACAAAACGTAAGGAGCCAAACGCTTAACGTCATCAGGTATAACGTAGTTACGTCCTTCAAGTATTGCAAGACCGCAAGCCGCTTGAGTAAGTGCAATTGAACCACGTGGACTAACACCCATTATTACACCTTCATACTCACGTGTGGCCGCAGCAATTTCAATAATATATTTAATAACTTCATCAGCAATGTGAACCAATGAAATTGCCTCTTGAATTTTAAGAATTTCTGCAGCAGTGGCAACCGGCTCAAGTTTAATTTCATCAACAACCGAGCGATTTTTCTTTATAATATCAATTTCGGCTTCAAAGGAAGGATAACCCATATTTATTTTCATAAGGAAACGGTCAAGTTGTGCTTCGGGAAGCGGATATGTACCTGCTGTATCAACAGGGTTTTCAGTAGCCAAAATCATAAACGGTTTTGGCAATTCATAGGTGGTGCCGTCAACAGTAACCTGTCTTTCTTGCATTGCCTCCAAAAGAGCAGATTGAGTTTTTGGACTTGCACGGTTAATTTCATCTGCCAAAACAATTTGAGAATGTACACTACCCTTGTTAAACGCCTTTCTGCCGGTGTTAATATCAAAAATATTAAATCCCGTAATATCAGACGGCAAAACATCAGGCGTGAACTGAATACGCTGAAATTCGCAACCCAAAGAATCTGCCAAAGCAGATGCCAAAGTGGTTTTACCAAGGCCGGGTAAGTCTTCAATTATAATATGCCCCGAGCATATAAGCGACACCAAAAGCATATCAATTACTTCGTCTTTACCCACAATCACTTTTTTGATATTTTCCTTAATTGCTTCTAAACATTTTATTTTGGCCATTTGAGTTTCTCCTTTATTTGCAACATACACAATTATTTTACCATACCGCATAAAAATATGCAATAAAAACGTTGTAAAAAATCCACAAAGTTCTTGTCATATATATACTAATTAATATAAAGTTCGTTAAAAAAATAACTTATGTCAAATCACTTGCATTTTACCTTGTTGTGTGCTATATTGTACTATGGAGTGAATTTTGAATTAGGAGCGTAGAAATGAAAAAAATAGACCCTGTTGTAAAAAAAGAAACGCTTTATATTGCAACTGTAAGTGCTATTTTAAGTTTACTTTTGCAATCGGTATTTCTAATCATTGGAAAATGGGATTATACCGTACTGCTTGGTAACATTTACGGATTAGCCGTAACCGTTGGTAACTTTTTCATTATGGGGCTTAACGTGCAAACTTCCCTTGAAAAAGAACCGGACGACGCAAAGAAATTAATCAAGGCATCGCAATCTTTACGCCTATTAATGTTGTTTGTTTGCGCAATAATCGGGTATATTATTCCTGTATTCAATATTTTAAGCGTAATTATTCCCTATCTTTTCCCAAGGTTCGCTATTTCACTTCGTCCATTATTTAAAAAAGACTAATTTCCTAAAGAGGTAATACCTTTGAAAACAAATTTAAAATTCAAAATTATTGACATTATCTATATTGTAATGATGGCATTGCCTATTGCTTTTTCAATAGTGCTCAAAGTTTTAACAAAACCTGTGAGCGAAGGGATTAGTATTTCGGGTGCCGGAATATTTTTTACTATTCCAATGCCTTTACAAAACTTTATAATATCCGAATCGCAGGTAAATTCGGCTATGGTGCTTATAACTATATTCTTCTTTTGCCTTTATATGACACACGGGCTAAAGGAAAAAATCGAACTCAAACGACAGCACTTTGCCGAACTTATTGTTGAAAAAGTTGACGGGCTTGTAAATGAAAATATGGGTGAATATTTTAGCGGTTATTCCCCCTTTATTATTGCAATTATGGCTTACTCTGCTTGTTGCAGTCTTTTAAGTCTTTTTGGACTTTATGCTCCAACATCCGATATAAATATAGTAGGCGGTTGGGCAATACTTGTATTCATACTCATAACATATTACAAAATGAAATGCGGTCCGCTTTATTATTTGAAGGGCTTTACCGAGCCGGTCGCTTTGTTAGCACCAATAAACTTTATAAGCGAATTCGCAACCCCAATTTCAATGGCTTTCCGTCATTACGGCAACATTCTTTCGGGTTCTGTTATTTCGGTTCTTTTAGGCACTGCACTTGCAGGTCTATCAAATATGATATTCAACTGGTTGCCCGGTTTTTTGGGTGACTTCCCCTTCTTGCAGGTTGGTATCCCTGCCGTATTATCAATTTATTTTGACGTTTTCAGCGGTTTATTGCAAGCGTTCATTTTTGCAATGCTCACCATGCTCAATGTTTCAGGCGGTCTTGATATTGACGAATATGAAAAACGTAAGTTAAAAAAAGCCCAAAAAGCTTTAGAAAATAAATAATTTTTATTTGGAGGAATAAAAAATGGAAATCGCAATTGGTATTATTTTAGGTTGCTGTGCTTTAGGCGCAGGTACTGCTATGATCGCAGGTATCGGCCCTGGTATCGGTGAAGGTAACGCTGTAGCTTCTGCTTGTGAAGCAATTGGCCGTCAACCCGAATGTAAAGGTAGTGTTACTACAACAATGCTTATGGGTTGTGCTATTGCAGAAACAACAGGTCTTTACGCTCTCGTAATTGCTATCCTTCTTATCTTCGTAGCACCAAACCTTTTGGTTAACATTCTTGTAAATACATTAAGTGCGCTATAAGGAATAGGTAAAAATGCAATCGTTAGATGTTATTTCAATAAATATCTGGCAAATTGTAGTATCGCTTTTAAACCTTGTGCTTCTTTTTCTGATTATAAAGAAATTTCTTTATAAACCGGTTAAAAAGATGCTCCAAGATAGACAAGCAACTATCGACAAACAATATAGCGATGCGCAAGATGCCAAAAATAAAGCTATAGCAGATCAAAAAACTTATGAAGAAAAACTCTCTGCGGCAAAACTGGAAGCCGACGGAGTTATTTCGGCTGCAGTAGATACCGCAAAGGCACGTGAAAAAGAAATTTTGGCCGAAGCGAAACAAAAAGCAGAAGGTATTGTTATAAAAGCCGAAAACGATGCTAAACTTGCCGTACTTAAAGCAGAAGACAGCATCCGTCAAGAAATTATAAACGTTAGTACCGCTTTAAGCGAAAAGGTGCTTGAACGTGAAATTTCAAAAGACGACCACAAAAACTTTATTGATTCTTTTATCGATAATTTAGGTGACAGCGATGAATAACACTAATAACGAATATTCAAAAGCGCTGTTTATATTAGCAACCGAAAAAGAGGCAATAGAAGAATACACCGACTGCCTTGAAAACATCAAAGCAGTTATAGAAGAGTCACCCGAATATCTTGAATACTTGTTCTCCCCTGCCGAACCGCTCTCTAACCGTTTAAATGCAATAGACCAAGCGTTTGTTTCGGCACCAGAGAATATAGTTTCGTTTTTAAAACTCTTGTGCGAAAACGGTCATATAAGGGAATTACCCCTTTTAATTGAAGATTTTTTCGATTTAAAGAGAATTTACGAAAACAGTATTGTGGCCGAGGTGACTTCTGCTGTTGAGTTAACAAAATCTCAAAAACTTCGCCTTGAAGAAAAACTTTCCAAAATGGAAGGTAAAAACATCACCGCTATTTACAACGTAGATAAAAACCTTTTGGGCGGTATAAAAATCGAAGTTGGCGGCAAAACACTTGACGGCAGCACTTCCAAAAAACTCAGTTTAATCAAAGGAGCGATGAACGGATGAACAGTCCCTTTGAAATCAGCAAAATAATTAAAACTCAAATCGAAAACTACAATACCCGTGTTGATATGAAAGAAACCGGTAAGGTAATCCTTGTTGGTGACGGTATTGCACGTGTTTACGGTCTTAAAAACTGTATGGCTAACGAACTTTTAGAGTTTGAAGGCGGCAGTTTTGGTATTGCGCAAAACTTGGAAGAAGAAACCGTTTCGGTTGCCATTCTTTCAGATAAAAATGATATCCGTGAGGGTGTTACAGTAACACGTACAGGCAAGGTTGTATCTGTACCTGTTGGTGAAAACCTTTTAGGACGTGTTGTAAATGCTTTGGGTGAGCCAATTGACGGCAAGGGCCCAATTGAATATTCCGATACACGCCCCATTGAAAACGAAGCCCCCGGAATCATTGAACGTAAAAGCGTTAGCGTACCTCTCCAAACAGGTATTAAAGCGATTGACAGTATGATTCCTATCGGCCGTGGTCAACGTGAACTTATTATAGGTGACCGCCAAACAGGTAAAACTGAAATTGCTATTGATACCATTATTAACCAAAAAAACACAGGTGTTATTTGTATATACGTAGCCATTGGTCAAAAATCTACATCTGTTGCAAAACTTA
>SVOX01000070.1 GCA_015066165.1 Oscillospiraceae bacterium
TTTTGATGATATACACGGCTTTGCCGTGATATTTAAATCAAAGTGCCCAAATCGACATTTCTTTTTATTCTGATTTGGAACTTGAACACAAAAAACTGCGAATATTAAAAAGAAGTTCCCGTTTGGTAACTTCTTTTATTTATCTTATTTCTTAATTTCAGGCAAGCTTGCGGCTGCAACCGACTGACCAACACGTCTTGACTTTTCGTCAGGAATGTGAAGTTCGCATTTTTGGCTAAGTTCGGGGAATTCGTTCTTGAGCACTTGGTTAGCACGGTCAAGAATAATTACACCGCCCTCACCGCTGGTAACACGGCCCATAATAAGAACGTGCTTGATATCATAGAACAAACTATAATAAGCAATAGCATAACCGAAATAAACGCCGATAGTGTCGTAAATAGCGGCGGCACGTGGGTCATTTTCTTTCATAAGACCTTGTACAACCTTAAGTTTTTCAGCAGGGGACAAACTTTCGTCAAGTTCAATACCTGCAGCGGGAGCAAGTTTAATAACGGCGTCTTGTGAGAAGTACTTAACTCCGCAACCGTAGTCGCCCGACCATTCGTCAACCATTGCATCTTTAGAATAATCAACCGGTGCAAATGCGAGTTCATTAAGCCAACCAGTAATATTTCCTGCGCCGTCAACGTAACCGCCGGCTTCGCTTGTACCCATTGCAATACCGAGAACCGCATTGTCTTCAAGATCCATAGCGCCAGCCAACGCTGTAACGTCACCGTCGTTTGCAACTTCCAACGGTACGTCTTCGCCAAATTCTTTGGCGATATCGATATACATATTCTTAACGTACTTTTCAAAATCTTCATCAGAAACCTTGATAAAGAGAGAAGCGGTCATAATACGGTTGTTTACGTAGCAACCTGCTGAAGAAACGCCGATAGCGTCAACTCGTGGCATATGCTGGGCCGCAGACTTCATAGCAGCCATAATACCGTCGTATTGATATTTAGGGTCGGCATTGAGTTTGGGGAACCAAACAACTTCTTCAGAATATACACTTTCACCGTTGATAACAGCGCTAACCTTACGATCGGAACCGCCCGCATCAAAACCGATACGGCAACCGTCAAGATGACGGCCTATTGGTGTTGCAGATTCTTGAGTTTTAGGTGCTTCTTCAATTGGCTTCCACTCAACTACCAAATCTTTTTCGTAGATTTTCTTCATCATCATACAGTCAAAGCTACGTGAACCTTCGGGAGAGTATGCTTTTGCAATTCCCTCATAAATGAGTTTGGAACCGGCAATAATAACTTTATAACCGCCTTTAACCCACAAAAGAGTTTTAATAATACGTTCAACAAGACCTAAATTTTCTTCATCGTGGCCTGTGCCGTCGGGGAAAACTGTCATTTCAAAAGTAGAAATAAAACCGTTATTACGTTCGATACCAATTACAAGTTTTTCGCCGTTTGCTTTCTTTGCTCTTGCTATAAAATCGTTATAAACGAGCACCATTGGCTGAAAGCCCTTATCTAATTTTGCTTCATATTTAAGATTCATATTTAACCTTGCCTCCTATGATGGTTTTTACAATATTGAAATCATCATCGGTGATGATAATATCCGCATCTTTTCCCGCTTCCAAAGAGCCCTTGCGGTCATCTACGCCAATTGCTCTTGCAGGGTTGAGCGAAGCCGCCGCAACCACTTTCCAAAACGGCATATTTGTATTATCACGAACATTTTTAACCGCATTGTTAAGTTTCAAAACGCTACCTGCAATAGTACCGTCTTCCAAAAGGCATTCAATACCGTTTACAATGATTTTTTGACCGCCCAAAGTGTATTCACCGTCAGGCATACCGCCTGCTCTTGTACAGTCGGTAATAAGGACAAAATTATCACCCTTAACTTTTGCGATAAGTTCGAACAAACCTTTATGTATGTGGAAAGTATCACAAATTAGTTCGGTCGAGACGTCACGCAAAAGTGCTGCTCCCACAACACCTGGGTTACGGTGAAGAAGCCCTGTTTGAGCATTAAAAAGGTGAGTGATATGACTAGCTCCTGCATCAATACCTGCCATTGCATCTTCAAAAGAAGCATCAGTATGACCTATTGATACCTTTACGTCGCATTTTTCGCAAATTTCGGCTATTGCGTCAATACCGCCCGGCATTTCGGGTGCCATTGTAGCAAGTGAAATAACATCGGCATTGTCAATAACAAACTTTGCATCGGGCGCTTTAATGTGTTCTTCGGCTTGAGCGCCTTTTTTGCGCGGGTTGATAAACGGACCTTCAAGATTAACACCCAAAATTTCAGCGCCGTTCCACTCTTTACTCTTTGGTTTTAATGAGCGTACGGTATCAAGTGCGGTATTAATTTCATCCATGCTAACAGTCATAGTGGTAGGACACCACGCTGTAACACCGTTTTTCATAATACCGTTTGCCATTTTTTCGATACCTTCGGCACTTCCGTCAGAAGTGTCTTCTCCAAGATATCCGTGAATGTGAATATCCACAAGACCCGGAGCCACAAATCCGCCGTTAGCATCAATAACTTCGGCGTTTGAGGGAATTTCTTTAACGTCAGTAATGCCAACAATTTTCTCGTCAAAAGCCAATACGCTATTTTGGAGAATACCGTCAGGCAAAACTATTTTACCGTTTACAATATATTTCATAAACTCTCCTCCTTGTAAACTTATGTTTACATTATAGCATTTCTATATTTCATTTTCAACGGTTTTCAATTTATTTTCCTTTACTTTTATATAAAGTTTTGGTAAAATGAAGATAAATAAATTCAAAGGTGATTATATGTATTATTTAGGTGTTGATCTTGGCGGAACAAATATCGCCATCGGTCTTGTTGATGAAAAATTTAAAATCGTTTCAAAAGATAAAGTGCCAACAGGTGCTTCACGTCCTGTAAGTGATATTATGGACGATATGGCAGCGCTTTGTAAATCAATTGTTGAACGTGCAGGTATCACTTTCGACGACGTAGCATATGCAGGCATTGCCGCTCCCGGCTCAATTGATCCCGAAAACGGTTGTGTTCGCTATGCTAACAATATCAAAATGACCAACTATCCTATGGCGGAAGAACTCAAAAAAAGACTGCCCGTTAAAAAGGTTCTTTTGGAAAATGACGCTAACGCCGCCGCTTTGGCAGAAGCCAAAGCAGGCGCAGGCAAAGGTTGTTCCGACCTTGTTATGATTACCCTTGGCACAGGTGTTGGCGGCGGTATTGTTATTGGCGGAAAACTTTATTCCGGTTTTAACTATTCGGGTGCTGAACTTGGACACACCGTTATTGAAGTAGGGGGTAGGCCTTGTACCTGCGGCAGAAACGGTTGCTTTGAGGCATATAGTTCGGCTACAGGCCTTATCAATATGACCAAGGAAAAAATGACAAATGAAGTTGATTCTCTTATGTGGGACTTGGCTGGCGACAACCTTGAAAACGTTAACGGCAGAACCGCTTTTGATGCAGCAAAGCAAGGTGATAAAGCGGCCAAAGAAGTTGTTGATATGTATATTAAATATCTCGCCTGCGGTCTTACAAATATGGTAAACATTTTCCAACCCCAAGTTCTTTGTATAGGCGGCGGTGTTTGCGGTGAAGGCGATTATCTTTTAAAACCGCTGATTAAAACAATTCGTCGTTGGGAATATGGCGGTGCTACCCAAACCCAATTCTCGCAAATCAAAATTGCCGAACTCGGCAACGATGCGGGTATTATCGGCGCTGCGGCTCTTGGAATGTAATTTAATTCGGAATTTTGCAAAAACGAAAATGTACCCCTTTATTGTGACTTTATAAAACAAAACTACCCGAAGAAGAAAAACTCTTCTTTAGGTAGTTTTTTGTCGATATATTGCTTCGCAATTCGATATTTTTTACTTTTTAATCATTTTATAAATTTCTTCTGCTGCGATTCTTGCCTTTGCAACTATATCTCTTTTGGTTTTTGGTATGCAGTAATACAAAACTTTTGGCGTTCCTATAGAAATAACGTCGCCGATTTCATACCAATAAAAATCAGAATACAAACTATAAGACAGTTCAGCGGCTTGGGTATATTTTAATTCACCGTTACAGCCCTCAAGGGAAAAACCGTCTTTAGTATGGGTTAAAACACCGTCACCCACCTTGTAAACGCATTTGGTATCTATCATCATATAAATATCGACTTCTTCACAAAGTTTATATTCACCTTTTTGTATTTCTTCTTTAACACATTCACGTTGCCACTTATACCAGTCAGGAATGTGTGTAAATTCGGTTTCACCGCTTTGCGCCTTCATAAAACCTTCTTCTGTCAATTCATAAACCTTGCCGCATTTTTTACAGGTGAGATTTATCCCTTTGCCCACCGTTTCGCCCTCTGCCAAACAGTTTGGACATTTATAAAGCACCCTGTTTAAACAGTCTGCACGGAATTTTTCGGTTATTTTAACACCGTTTTCCTGTTGCCAAACAAAGTTATCAAATGAAAACTCCGCTTTTAATATTTCGTTTATATCGTTTGGTGCTTTTTCTTTTATTTGCTCGGGCGATAAGAGATATTTCATCTCTGCTGAAATTTTAACCTTACGCTTTTGAAGATTATTATAAAGTGGGTCGTACTGAAACGCTCCAAAAGTTTTTATCATAACAACGGGAATACCAAGTTTTTTAACAAGTTTACCCAAACTTTCGGGCAAGGGGGTTGCGGTGCCGTCAAAACTGTAACTCGCTTCAGGATACATAAGAATAGAAGTGTTATTCTTTTTCACACAATGAAGAATATCTCTTACAAGCAAACTGTCACCTATAAATTTTTGAGTCGGGATACAACCCACAAGTCGCATAAGCAAATTTTTGCCCACAAACCCATCGGAAGTCATAACTATATTATACTTTCTTGGAAACAACAAAGCCGAAGCAATTTTAAGGTCGATAAAACTCGAGTGGTTCATAAGTATAAGACAGGGTTCTTTTTTAGAAAGTTTTTCCATACCTGTTTTTTTATATTTAAAACCAACGCCCAATAGTTCAAAAAAAGATAAAACCCTGATAACCAATGCCAATATAAACATTGGTTTTAACGGTTTTTTGTGTTTTTTCGGCGTGAGTTTTAAGACTTCACTGTAAGCCAATTTTTTTGTTTTTATTTTCATATCAAATCCCCTTTAGAACAAATATACCATAAATTTTACAGTTTAGCAATAAATTAAATCAAGTAAAACTATTGCAAATATATACGAAATGTGATATCATATTAAAAAATTTAAAAGAAGGCGAATTCATTGAAAAAAATACTCACAATTCAGGACTTTTCATGTGTTGGAAAATGCTCACTCACTGTTGCCATTCCAATCATTTCGGCTTTTGGTATTGAAACTTGCGCACTTCCAACTGCTTTACTTTCAACTCATACTCAATTTAAAAATTGGACTTTCGCAAACCTTTGCGACCAAATTCCTTCTATTACAGACGCTTGGAAAAAAGAAGAAATTATGTTTGACGGTATTTGCACCGGTTATTTAGGAGCGGTTGACCTTATAGAAGAAGTGAAAGAAATTATAAAAAATTTCGTTAAAAAAGACGGTATTGTTATGATCGACCCTGCAATGGGCGATAACGGAAAACTTTACGCCGGTTTTGACTTGGAATATGCCAAAGCCACAAAAGACCTTTGCGCTTTGGCAGACGTTATAACACCCAACATTACCGAAGCGACCTTTATGCTTGACAAAGAGTTTAAAGATATATACGACTATGACTATCTTTTAGATATTTGTAAAGAACTTCATAAAAACGGAGCCCGTGACGTTGTGCTGACAGGTGTTAAGAAAAGTGAATCACAAGTTGGTGTATTTTGTCTTTTAGACGGCAAAGAAGTTTACGAATACTACACACCCCGTGAGCCACGTGATTTCCACGGAACAGGAGACATCTATTCTTCGGCGGTATATGGCGGTCTTATGAACGGTAAAACCTTGCAAGAATCGGTTAAGTTTGCGTGTGATTACACCAAGCACTGCATTGCAAAAACCTTGGCAGAGCCAAATTATTCAATTTATGGCGTCAATTTCGAGCAATGCACAGGTGATATTACCGAATTTATAAAATAATAAATATTTTTTATATTTAATATCAAAAACCGAGAGAAACGTCTCTCGGTTTTCGTTATACAAAAAATCCCACCGAATAATCGGTGGGATTTAATTTTGTCGTTTTAGTACACACATCATCGGCGCCTTGGCAGTAAAACTGCCATTGACAATGTGAGCACTAAAATCAGAGAAATTAAATTAACTCGATGATAGCCATTTCAGCTGCGTCACCACGACGGGGAGCAGTCTTAACGATTCTGCAATAACCGCCGTTTACATCCTTATACTTAGGAGCAATTTCGTTGAACAATTTACGAACAACTTCTTCCTTAGTAATAAATGCAAAAGCTTGACGCTTGTTGTGAAGTGTATCTTCTTTAGCGAGTGTAATGTACTTCTCTGCCATAGCTCTAACTTCTTTAGCACGGCTTACGGTTGTTTCAATCTTGCCGTTTTCAAGCAAGAATGTTACCATTGCGCGAAGCATAGCTTTTCTATGGTCGCTGGTTCTTCCGAGTTTACGGGTACCTGGCATTTCTATTCACTCCTTAATCAAAGTGTTTTTATTCGTCTTCCTTTTTGAGTGTAAAGCCAAATGAATTCAATTTAGCAATAACTTCTTCCAAGGATTTACGGCCCAAGTTTCTTACCTTCATCATTTCTTCTTCAGTCTTGTAGATAAGATCTTCAACCGTGTTAATTCCTGCACGTTTGAGACAGTTGAAACTACGTACAGATAAGTCGAGTTCGTCAATAGTTAAATCGAGAACTTTTTCCTTTTCGTTGTCACTCTTTTCAGCCATAATGCTTTCAGTTTCGCTTACGCCTTCAGCAAGGTCGAGGAACAATTCAAGATGTTCCATCAAAATCTTTGCAGACATTGAAACTGCTTCGTCAGCTCTTAAAGAACCGTCGGTCCAAACTTCTAAAGTGAGTTTACCCTTATCGGTAACGTTACCAACACGGGTGTTATCTACACCAAAGTTTGCTTTAAGCACAGGTGTATAAATAGAGTCAACAGGAATCATATCGATTGCGTTTTGAGCCGATTTGTTTTGGTCGGCTGAAACATAACCTCTGCCTCTATCGAGTGTCATTTCCATATTGAGCTTAGCGTCTTCGCCAAGTGTTGCAATATGCATTTCAGGATTCAGAATCTCTACCTCTGAATCGGCTTTAATCGAAGCGGCGGTAACCACGCAGGGACCTTCTGCTTCAATGTAAATTTTCTTCGCTGTGTCAGCATGAAGTTTTGCAATAAGACCTTTAATGTTAAGAATAATTTCAGTTACGTCTTCCTTAACGCCGGGAATTGTTGAAAATTCATGCACTACACCGTCAATTTTAACGCCTGTAACTGCAACGCCTGGAAGAATGGAAAGAAGAACTCTTCTCATACTATTGCCAAGAGTTGTAGCATAACCGCGTTCCAACGGTTCCATAACGAATTTACCGTATTTTCCGTCAGGAGTAATTTCAACGGTATCAATTCTGGGCTTTTCAATTTCTATCATTTAAAAGCTCCGTTTCTCCGTACTGTGAATTTTTGTGTAACACAGTGCCTTGTACGGAAAAGCACCGTGAGAATTCTAATTATTATTTTGAATAGAATTCGACAATGAGTTGTTCTTCAACAGGAGCGTCAATTTGATCTCTGTTTGGAAGAGCGATAACCTTAGCGCTTAAAGCGTCACGGTTAACATCAATCCATTGGGGAACAGGTCTTGCGCTGTTTGCTTCAACAACGGCTTTGATTTTTTCGCTGCCGCGGCTTTTTTCGCAAATTGTTACAACATCGCCGGCCTTAAGAAGATAAGAAGCAATATCAACACGTGCTCCGTTTACTTCAAAGTGACCATGACC
>SVOX01000071.1 GCA_015066165.1 Oscillospiraceae bacterium
AGGTGTAATAGGATAACCAAAGTAATGCCTACAGCCTGCAATTATAGCGGCTTCGGCAATAGCTTCGTTACCTTTCATTAAAACTTTATCTGCCATTTTTAAAAATTCCTACCTTTCTTCAATTATCTCTCAACAGTAATAATACAGTCAGGACACATAGTTGCACAAAAAGCACAGCCAATACAAGCATCTATATTAGCGGCTTCTACAGGGTGATGTCCTTTAGCGTTGATTTTATCGGGACTTAAAATCAAAACTTTTTTGGGGCATACATCTACACAAAGGCCACAGCCCTTGCACTTGTCGGTTTTAAAGGTTAATTTTGCCATTTTTTACACTCCTTTAATTAATCTTACTTTGTAAGTCAAGAGGAAATACATTTTGGATTTTGTCTTTTACATTTTGATAAAGTTCGCTGTGAACACAGGTACATTTAATTGGAAGACCTGTAAGACGGGAAACTTCATTTGCGTAAGAGACCGAATTTAAAACATCCTCTATTTTTGTTTCATTGCCTAAATTTGAATTGTTAACAATCGCTGTAAATTTACACTTACCCGCCAGTTCAATTTCGTGCATTACCTCAATAGTTGACTCGGCATCACGGGTTAAAGGGCGGTAGCAGTTGATTACAAAAAGCATTTCATAATCATCTTCTGCCAAAATATCGGGCATCAAACGTCCAAGCGCCAAAGCGCCACGGTCGTCACCGCCAACGTCAATTATGGCATTTACATCTTTGTTGTGGGTTATCATATACATTTGTTGCGGCATTGCAGGAATATCAACATTTGTACCCGCATAATCCGAAGAAATAAGGGTTATACCTTTACTTTCAAGGTCTTGCTTACTGTCTTTGGTACGAAAATATGGGTTTACAATGTCAAGGTCGGCAATAACAACGTCTTTTTGCTTTTGTTTAAGGTCATAAGCCATATTTACAGCAACGTTTGTTTTACCGCTTCCGTAGTGACCGCACAAAAGTGTCACTCTTTTATAAATCATAATTTATTTCTCTGGATTTTACCGCTTGTGGTTTTTGGAAGACTGTCACGGAATTCAACAATTCTCGGATACTTGTAAGGAGCGGTTCTATCCTTAACGTAGGTTTGAATTTGTTTCTTTAATTCTTCACTTGGTTCAGTTCCGTTTACTAAAACGATACTTGCTTTTACAACCTGACCGCGAACTTCATCGGGTGCGGCAGAAACGCCACATTCCAAAACATATGGAAGTTCCATAATAACGCTTTCAATTTCAAACGGTCCTATACGGTAGCCCGAAGACTTGATAACGTCATCAATACGGCCAACATACCAGTAGAAACCGTCTTCGTCGCACCAAGCAGTATCGCCTGTGTGGTAATAATCTTCGCACCAGGTTTCACGGGTTTTCTCCTCGTCACCGTAGTAACCAATAGCCAAACCGCAAGGTAAGCCGTTTCTAATATCAATAACAATTTCACCTGTTTCACCAACGCCAACTTCCTTACCGTCGGGGTCAACAATTTTAACGTTGTAAATAGGAGCAGGTTTACCCATTGAGCCAATTTTATGAGGTGCACCAATCATGTTACCAATAATCATTGTACTTTCAGTTTGACCAAAGCCCTCAAGTATCTGAAGACCTGTTGCTTTTTCAAACTGACGGTAAACTTCAGGGTTAAGTGCCTCTCCGGCAGTTGTCATATGCTTAATCGAAGATAAATCGTATTTTGAAATATCTTGTTTTACCATCATACGAAGCATTGTTGGCGGCGCACAGAACGTGGTAATACCGTATTTTTGGAACATTGGTAAAATATCCGCCGCATCAAAACGGTCAAAATCGTAAACAAAGATGGCGGCTTCGGCTAACCACTGACCGTAAAGTTTACCCCACATTGCCTTTGCCCAACCGGTATCGGATATGGTGAAATGCAAACCTTCGGGGTCAACGTCGTGCCAGTATTTTGCTGTGTGGAAATGACCTAAAGGATATTTATAAGTATGGGTTGCGATTTTTGGATATCCGCTTGTACCTGAAGTAAAGTACATAAGCATCATATCATCACCGCAAGGTGAATCTTCGGTGCGGTCAAAGTGGGTTGAATAAAGAGGATATTCCTCGTCAAAATCACGCCAACCGTCACGTTTGCCGTTTACAATCATTTTGTGCTTAAGTGTGGGACATTTTTTTGCTGCCAAATCAACTTGAGTGGCTGTTTCACCGTCGGCTGTGCAAACAATAGCAGTAACACCCGCCGAATTAAAACGGTACTCAAAATCGTGCTCTTGCAACTGATTTGTAGCAGGAATAACAATAGCGCCCAACTTGTTTAAAGCCATCATACAGTACCAAAACTGATAATGTCTTTTAAGAACGAGCATTACTCTATCGCCTTTTTTAATACCCAAAGACTTAAAGTAGTTAGCGCATCTG
Organism: Oscillospiraceae bacterium; assembly: GCA_015066165.1. Classification (GTDB taxonomy): domain Bacteria; phylum Bacillota; class Clostridia; order Oscillospirales; family Acutalibacteraceae; genus UBA737. The sequence goes on from SVOX01000071.1 coordinate 2,422, forward strand.
TTAGATGCTTTTTTAATATCGGTAAATGTAAGGCGACGTTCGGTTCCGTCTTTTGAAATATGTAACATAGCCAACTTTTCGGGCTCTTTTTCAGCCAAAGCATCTACCAAATCGTATGCAAAATTGAATTTTTGGGTATTTTTAAAACTAATCGAAGTAGGTGTGCCGTTTTTATCCTCTTCAATGTCGATAAACTTGCTGTAAATACGGTCTTTGCGGTCTTTACGAACACGTGTAGATACTTTGCCGTCAACAATCTTATCGGGCTCAAGTTCAGGTATCGGCTCACCTGTGGGGTTAAGAACTATTGCGTAGAAAATACAGTCTTCGCCACCTACCGCTATCATACCGTGCGGTGTGTTTGAATCGAAATAAATGCTGTCGCCGGGGCCCAAAATTTCGGTATGGTTGCCAATTTGAACCTTTAAGTGACCCGAAATTATAAGGTCACATTCCTGACCTGAGTGGGTAGTACACTCAATTGGCTTTTTTTGAAGTTCTTCGCTGTAAACACTCTTTACATAAAGCGGTTCGGCAATTCTGTTCTTAAAAGCAGAAGCCAAGTTGTAATAGGTCATACCGTGCGCTTTTTCAATACGCTGACCTTCGCCACGTCTTGTTACCGTGAAAGATTTAAGTTTTGGGCTGTAACCCTCAATAATATCGGTAACGTCAACATTAAAGGCATTAGCCAAACGGTAAATAAACGCAAAGTGCAAATCGCTCTCGCCGTTTTCACAAGCAAGATATTCCGCAACGCTTACGCCGGTTTTTTCAGCCATTTCTTCGGCGGTTAAATTTTCAATTTCACGCAGTTCTCTAATACGCCCTGCTATTTCCTTGATTTTAAAATCAAGTTCCTTCATTTGTTCCATTTCTTTCCTCCGTCAACCTCTTTTAATAGAGTTAGTGGGACGAAATAACAAAACCCGTCCCAAAGTTATGACTTTGAGACGAGCATTGATTTATTATCATATACCCGCGGTACCACTCAAATTGCGGTTTTATCCGCCACTCTTGGAATCCAACAATTCCTATGCCTTTACGCAGCAATCACGAACGGGTTCTACTAAACAAATGTCTTTCTTCCCGTCAGCTCAAAAGTTACAACACAAAACCTGTATAAATGACTTGCACCAACCGTCACTTCTCTGATACACAAAATTTTGCGCACTCTTTGTCAACGCTTTTTAACTCATACAGTATATCACAACATTGGAAAATTGTCAATATTATAATTTATTTCTTTGTATCTTACCGCTAATGGTTTTTGGAAGTTCATCACGAAAAACAATTACACGTGGATATTTATAAGGTGCGGTATGTGTTTTAACGTAATTTTGAATTTCCTTTTTAAGTTCTTCAGTGGGCTCGGTTCCCTTGGTAAGAACAATACTTGCCTTTACAACCTGACCTCGAACTTCGTCAGGTGCAGCAGAAACGCCACATTCCAAAACATATGGAAGTTCCATAATAACGCTTTCAATTTCAAACGGTCCTATGCGGTAGCCCGAAGACTTGATAACGTCATCAATACGGCTGACATACCAAAAATATCCGTCTTCATCACGCCAAGCGGTATCGCCTGTGTGGTACATATCGTCATACCATGCTTCTTGTGTTTTTTCGCTATCTTTATAATACTCTTTATAAAGACCGCAAGGTACACCGTCTTTGGTACGGATAACAATTTCACCAACTTCACCGTCGGCAACAGAGTTGCCTTCAGCATCAACAATGTCAACATCATACTGTGGCGACGCTTTACCCATAGCGCCAACCTTTGGAACAGTACCGCAAAGGTTTGCAATAGTAAGGGTTGTTTCGGTTTGACCAAAGCCCTCCATTATTTGAAGACCTGTTGCTTCTTCAAACTGACGGAACACTTCAGGATTTAATGCCTCACCGGCAGTTGTCATATGGTGAATTGAAGATAAATCATACTTTGAAAGGTCACCCTTTACAAACATACGAAGCATTGTAGGCGGTGCGCAGAAAGTAGTGATGTTGTACTTTGCAAACATCGGCAAAATGTCATCGGCATCGAACTTATCAAAATCATAAACAAATACAGCGCCTTCGCAAAGCCATTGACCGTAAAGTTTACCCCAAAGCGATTTACCCCAACCCGTATCAGAGATTGTAAGATGCAAACCGTCACGTTCGCAACAATGCCAATATTTAGCAGTTACAAAATGGCCAAGTGCGTATGTATGCTTGTGAGCCGCCATTTTAGGATTACCTGTTGTGCCCGATGTAAAGAACATAAGAGCAGTATCTTCCCCTGCCGAAGCATCTTGCGGACGGTCGAATTTACCTGTAAACAATTTATATTCGCTGTCGAAATCGTGCCAACCGTCACGACTTCCGCCAACCATAATTAACTGTTTTACCGAAGGACAGTTTTTAGCAGCACGTTCGGCAATTTCGGCAGTATCGCCATCGGCGGTACAAACAATTGCGCTAACACCTGCGGCCTTGTATCTGTACTCAAAGTCGTGGTCTTTAAGTTGGTTAGTGGCAGGAATTGCAACCGCACCTATTTTATGAAGTGCTATCATACTAAACCAGAACTGATAGTGTCTTTTTAAAACAAGCATTACCTTATCCCCACGCTTAATACCTAGCGAAGTGAAATAATTGGCAGTTTGGTTAGAAGCACGTTTAATATCTTTAAAGGTAAAACGGCGTTCGTTTTTATTTTTATCAATGTGAAGCATTGCAAGTTTTTCAGGATATTTATTTGCTATGCCATCAACAACGTCAAAACCAAAGTTGAAAACATCGGTATTTTTAAACTTAATATCTTTCAAAGCACCGTTTTCATCTTCAACTGTTTCAACAAACTTTTCACAAACAAGTTTTTCAGAAACTTTTGCAGATGCTATACTGCGACGTACAGTTTCTTCTTTTACTTCTTCGCCGGGTAAAACAACTGCGCAAAAAACACAGTCTTCGCCATCTACAGCAATCATACCGTGCGGAATAGATGAGTTATAATAAATGCTGTCGCCTTCGTGCAATATTTCACAGTGTTCACCGATTTGCACCTTCAAAGAACCACTCAAAATAAAGTCAAATTCCTGACCGGAGTGGGTGGAAAGATGAATCGGTTTATTTTGTTGCGAAGCCGAATATTCATATCTAACAAAATACGGCTCGGCAATTTTATCACGAAACTTTGGCGCCAAGTTGGTAATGTCAATTCCGTCTTCTTTAGCAGTCTTTTGGCCTTTGCCCTTGCGGGTAACGGTATAGGTTGAAAGTTTTGCAGTTCTACCCTCTAAAAGTTCGGTCATTTCTACGTCAAATGCTACTGCGCATTTGTGAATGAATGAGAAGGGAATATCTGCAGTTGCGTTCTCAAACGTAATATATTTTTCTTCACTAACTTCGGTCTTCTCTGCCATTTGGGCTATAGACCAACCCATAATTTCACGCAATTCCTTTATACGTGATGCGATTTCCATTAACTGTTCTTTTGCGGTGTTGGTAGTCAAATTGATTACTCCCTTTCATTTTAAATTTTTCAAATAAAAACACCCATCTCAAATTACTTTGAGACGGGTGATATTAAACACTCGCGGTACCACTCAAATTGCAGAAAATCTGCCACTCTTGGAATCTAACAATTCCTATGCCTTTACGCAGCAATCACGGAAAAACTTACTGTTATTTCAGTTTTTCAGCTCGGAAGGGATGGGTTTTACGGACTCTCGCTATCGGCTCGCAGCAACCGCCGACTCTCTGAAAACAAGCTTTCCAAACCGTCTTCGTCAAAGCTTTTAAATTTGATTTTTGTACATTATATCACCGTTTTTACAATTTGTCAACAATTTTATTGATTTTTAAGGTTAAAATAAGTATAATTAAACCATATTTATAAAAAGGAGCCCTTGATAAAAATGCAAAAACTCGGTATAAATATCGATGCTATGGAAGACTTTAATGCTTCTGTGCTTAAAAGCGATTATAAAGATACTATAAAACTAATTGCAACCTTGGGCTTTGGCGCAATATTCAGCGATATGACTTTTTTAAAGCCACCTGAAAAAATTGCCGAATGTTGCAGCAAATATTCACTTGAATATCAGTTTATTCACGCCCCTTTTAAAAATATTAACGATATTTGGTATGAAGGTTTAAACGGTGACCAAATTTTAAAAACTCTTTGCGACAGTGTAGATGCATCTTCACGCGCAAACGTACCAATAATAGTAGTACACGTGTCCTCTGGCTTTGTTCCCCCACCAATTTCAAAAACAGGTAAAGAAAGATTTAAAACTTTGGTCAGTTATGCTCAAAACAAAAACGTTAAAATTGCATTTGAGAATTTACGTGTGCCAAAATATTTAAAGTGGGCAATGGATACTTTTAAAGATACTTCTTCGGTTGGTTTTTGTTGGGATATAGGCCACGAAAACTGTTTTACAACCGGTATTGACTTTATGTCGCTTTACGGCGACCGTCTTCTTTGTACCCATATTCACGACAATCAAAAGCAATTAGGCCGTGACCTGCACCTTATCCCGTTTGACGGAAAAATCGACTTCAATCATATGGCAAAGCGTCTTAAAAACAGCGATTATAAAGGTCCGTTAATGTTAGAAGTATTTTCAAAAAATGAAATTTATGATGGTGTTACCACAGAACAGTTTTACACCAAAGCGTATAATGCGGCGCAAAAAATCAGAAATTTAATTCTTGAATGAAGGCGAATTTAATGATTAAAAAAACCATTAAAGCCATACTTATATCTTTAGCATTTTTATTAAGTTTTATGGCTTTATTTTCGGCAAATTGGTATGTTACGGTGTTTGGAAACGTTGGTTTTCGCTCAATAATATTCACCCTTTTCTCCTCAATGAAAGGTACCGCCGGCGGAATTGTTTATGACTGGCTTTTAAAAGGGCTTTTACCAAGCGTTTTGTGCGCCGCTATTCTTTGTGTCTTTTATTTTTCAAAAATCAATATAAAAAAAGTAATTAAAAAAGCAATTTGCATTGTTCTTTGTTTATGCCTTTGGGGTTATGGAATTTGCGCTGTAGGTATTCCCTCTTTTGTGGGCGGAATGTTCACAAAAACAAAACTTTACGACCAAAATTACGCCAACCCAAACACCACAAAAATCACGTTTCCTGAAAAAAGGCGTAATCTTGTGTATATAATTTTAGAATCAATGGAAACCACCTACTTTTCAAAAGACCAAGGCGGCGCCTTATCACAAAATGTTGTTCCAAAACTTTACGATTTAGCAAAAAACAACACTAACTTTTCGCACTCAAACGATGTTGGCGGTTGGGGGTACGTAACTAATACGAGTTGGACTTCGGCGTCCCTTGTTGCTCAAACTTCGGGTGTTCCGCTTTCAATGCCGCTGATTTATACCGTACCCAAAGCCGAAAGTAATTTCGTGCCGTCTATCACCACTTTAGGTGATATACTTCACCAAAACGGATATAATCAAACCGTTATGTTTGGCTCGGTAGCAAGTT
>SVOX01000072.1 GCA_015066165.1 Oscillospiraceae bacterium
CAACCGCAGTATCACCAAGCAATGTTTCAGGACGGGTTGTAGCAAGTTCAAGATATCCGCTACCGTCTTTAAACGGATAGCGCAAATGCCAAAAATGACCTGCTTGTTCTTCGTACTCAACTTCGGCATCTGAAATTGAAGTCATACAATGCGGACACCAGTTGATTATACGTTCACCACGGTATATAAGACCTTTTTCATAAAGTTTTACAAAAACTTCGTTAACTGCTTTGTTACAGCCCTCGTCTAATGTAAATCTTTCACGGTCCCAGTCGCAAGAAGAACCCAACTTTTTAAGTTGTTCAATAATTCTTCCGCCGTATTGCCTTTTCCATTCCCAAGCACGTTCCAAAAAGCCCTCACGACCAAGGTCTTCTTTGGTGATGCCTTCTTCACGCATTTTTTCAACTATTTTGGCTTCAGTTGCGATAGATGCGTGGTCAGTACCGGGGAGCCACAAAGTATCGTAACCTTGCATACGCTTAAAACGAATAAGAATATCTTGAAGCGTGTTATCAAGTGCGTGACCCATATGAAGTTGTCCTGTGATGTTTGGGGGCGGAATAACTATTGTATAAGTTTCTTTACCCTCTTCGCATTTAGCGTGGAAGTATTTACCCTCAAGCCATGTTTTATAAATCTTGTCTTCAACGTCTTTAGGGCTATACTGCTTGGCTAATTCTTTTGCCATTTTTTACACTCCTAATTTGGAAAATTATTCTTTTAATAAATTAAAAATTTTTACATAACATACTATTGTCGGTAAAAAAGCGTTTGCAAAAAATCATTTGTTACCGACACCGCTCATCGCCAAAGTGATGGGCGGTTTTTTATTGTATCATATATTTTATATTAATGCAATATAAATATATTTTATAAATCTAACATAGATTGCTCGGCTGTGCCTGCCGGCTTTTTACTGCCCGCTGCGGGAAGATTTTTAGTACGGTAACGGTGTTCGCTGTCGAGTGTGCCTTTTTCGTAAATCAATACTTCGCTTATTCGCTGACCTTTCTTTTGTGTCATAACTGCAATACCGCCGTTATCTTTGGTGGGTTTTGCGGGAATTGAAGCAGTGTTTACAATAAGCATTCTGCCGTTTGAAGATTTTAAGAGTAAATCGCAATCTTCCTTAACGTAAAGCACAGTATGAAGCGGGAATTTTTCGCAATATGCTTTTATAAGTTTCTTACGGTTGGTCTTTGTAACGTAAGAAGAAAGCGGAACACGGGAAATTCTGCCGTTATCAAACACAAATACCATATTGCCCGAATAATCGGAAGTTTCAACCATATAAATTGCATTTTCGTTTTCATCAAACTCAAGTTTTGAAGGTACGTAATCACCCAAAACACTCGCCTTACTGTCGCCAAACTCGGCAGTTTTTGATTTGTAAACCTGTCCCCTATTTGAGAAGAAGAGCAAATCAACCGCATTGGTTGACTCAATAACTTGAGTGATTTCGTCGCCGTCTTTGAGTTTTTGTTCACCGCTCATACGAAGTGACTGTGGTGTAATCTTTTTGAAATATCCGTCTTTTGTGAAGAAAAGAGTTACGGGTGAAGTATCAAGTTCGATTTCTTCCTTTTCTTCAACTTCATTTTCCACACTTATAATCTCAGTTCGGCGGTCTTTGCCGTACTTTTTAGCCACTTCTTCCAATTCTTTAATAATAATTTTGGAAACACGTGAACGGGATTTAAGAATTGCTTCCATATCTTCAATCTCTTTTATAAGATTTTCAATGTCAGCGGTGCGTTTTAAAATGTATTCACGGTTCAAATGACGAAGTTTAATTTCAGCCACGTATTCGGCTTGAATTTCGTCAATACCAAAACCAATCATAAGATTTGGCACTACTTCGGATTCTTGCTCGGTTTCACGAACAATTTTAATTGCCTTGTCAATATCTAAAAGTATTTTTTCAAGACCTTTTAAAAGATGTAGGCGGTCTTTGGCTTTTGAAAGTTTGTGATATACCCTACGGCGCACACATTCTTCACGAAACGCCACCCATTCTGAAATGATATCCTTTACACCCAAAACTTGCGGAGAACCGGCAATAAGAATATTAAAATTGCAAGAAAAACTATCTTCCAAAGGTGTCATTTTAACAATCTTTTTCATTAGTTTTTCATGGTCGGCGCCACGTTTTAGGTCGATTGTGATTTTAAGACCGTTAAGGTCGGTTTCGTCACGAATATCATTTATTTCGGTTATTTTCTTTTGTTTTACAAGGTCAATAACCTTTTCTATAATTGCTTCAGAAGTGGTGGTTGGCGGAATTTCGGTAATATCTATACAGTTTTGCGATTTATCATATTCCCAAACACCGCGAACTTTAAAACTTCCTCTACCCGTTTCGTATATTTTTTCAATATCGTCACGGTTATATAAAAGACGTCCTCCAATTGGAAAATCGGGTGCTAAAAGCGTATCAGCAACGTTTATGCTGTCATCTTTAATATAAGCGATTGTAGTTTCGCAAACTTCACGCAAGTTGAAAGGGCAAATAGAACTTGCCATACCAACCGCAATACCTGTGTTGGCATTAACAAGTACCGACGGAAAGGTTACGGGAAACAGCACCGGTTCTTTCATTGTGGCGTCATAGTTATCAACAAAATCAACCGTATCTTTATCAATATCTGCAAACAATTCAGCCGCTATTGGCGAAAGTTTTGCCTCGGTATAACGGGAAGCGGCATAAGCCATATCACGTGAATACGCTTTACCGAACGAACCTTTTGACTGAACGTACGGGTGCAAAAGTGCGCTATACCCTTCCGACAAACGAACCATAGTTTCGTAAATAGCCGCATCACCGTGGGGGTTTAATTGCATTGTTCTACCAACTATGTTTGCCGATTTAATTGTGTTACCGTTTAAAAGCCCCATATTGTACATAGTGTAAAGCAATTTTCTATGTGATGGCTTAAAACCGTCTATTTCAGGAATAGCACGGGAAACAATAACGCTCATAGCATATGGCATATAATTGGTTTCAAGCGTTTCGGTTATCGGTTGCTCAACAGTAAGTCCCGCTCCCGCAATATATGCGTTGATTTTAGGGGTTACCTTCTTTATCTCTTTTTTCTTTCTTGGAGCCATATTCTCATCCTTCGAATTCGTAATTCTTAATGCGTAATGCGTAATTACGCATTACAATTTTGAGTTTTAGTTATTGACATTAAAATTTTAAGTATTTCTTGACAATCAGTATAAACACTTTTGAACGAAGGCTCATCAATATAATCAGTTTCTTTAAGAAGTTCAAGCCAATACTCTGTTTCACTTGCTTCTTTAAGGGCTATGTTCATCTTTGCGTAAAAATCAGGTTTGGATTGACCTCTTATCGCCTCTTTAACATTAGCGCCTATACTGGTACCGCTCTTTAATAACTGCCTTGACATAATGTATTCCTTTTTATTCTCATTAAGATATTTATATAATTTCACAATTCTTATTGCAAAATTTTTGCTTTTTACAACTATAATATTTTCCATTCTAACCTTTCCTTAATTACGCATTACGAATTACGCATTACGCATTAACTAATGTCGGCATCGTCAAGATACATATATCCGTTTTCGGCAATGAAATCTTTTCTGCCTTGCAAATCGTCACCCAAAAGCAAATCAAACATACGTGAAGTACGTTCGGCATCTTGGGGCATAACCTTTATAAGACGGCGTGATTCGGGGTTCATTGTGGTCATATTCATCATATCAGGTTGGTTTTCACCAAGACCTTTTGAACGTTGGAGTGAATACTTTTTATCGCCGATTTGCTCTAAAATTTCATTTTTCTCTTTTTCATCATAAGCAAAATATGTCATTTCTTTTGTGCCGATTTCATAAAGCGGAGTTTCAGCAATATATACTTTACCTTCGCTTATAAGGGTTGGCATCAAACGGTAAATCATAGTGAGAATAAGCGTTCTGATTTGGAAACCGTCAACGTCGGCATCGGTACAAATTATAACCTTATTCCAACGAAGCGCCGATAAATCAAAAGTTGCCAAGCCCTTGTTTGCTTTTGACTTAACTTCAACACCGCACCCAAGCACCTTAATAAGATTTGTAATAATTTCACTTTTGAAAACCTTATCATAATCGGCTTTAAGGCAGTTAAGTATCTTACCTCTAACAGGTATAATTGCTTGGAATTCAGCGTTACGTGCCAATTTACAAGAACCCAAAGCCGAGTCACCTTCCACTATGAAAAGTTCACGTACTTCAACGTCTTTTGAACGGCAGTCAACAAACTTGTCAACACGGTCAAGCATTGAATTTGAAGACTGTAAAGTCTTTTTAATGTTGATACGCTCTTTTTCACTTCGTTCACGGCTACGTTTATTGATAAGAACTTGGTCGGCAATTTTATCGGCTTCGGCCTTGTTTTCAATAAAATAAACTTCAAGACGCTGACGCAAAAAGTCAACCATTGCTTCATAAATAAACTTGTTTGTAATTGACTTCTTGGTTTGGTTTTCATAAGAAGTCATGGTTGAGAACGAAGAAATAACAATTACAAGACATTCTTCAATATCTGAAAAAGTGATTTTACTTTCGTTGTTCTTGTATTTACCTGTTTGTTTAATATAATTATCAAGCATAGCAAGAAAAGCATTTCTGGTTGCTCTTTCGGGAACACCGCCATGTTCAAGCCAACTTGAGTTATGATAATATTCTTTTAAAGGGTTTTTGTTGCTAAAACTCATAGCAACGTTTATTTTAACCTTGTATTCGGGCTTGTCCTCACGGTCTTTACCCTTGCGCTCGGTTTGCCAAAATTGCACCCCTGCCATACGGTCGGCGCCAACAATTTCGTTCACATAGTCGGTAATGCCGTTTTTGTAAACAATTTCTTGCTGTATAAGGCGGTTGCCTTGTTGCTCACGGAAAACAAAAACCAAACCGTCGTTTACAATGGCTTGTCTTTTAAGGGTGTCAATAAAATATTCAACCGGAATATCAATATCGGTAAAAACGTCTAAATCTGGTTTCCAACGTATTTTGGTACCGGTTTCTCTTCCGGAATATTCTTCCTTTTTAAGACCTCCAATATTATAACCTTTTTCGAAATGAAGATTATATTTATAGCCGTCACGTTTAATTTCAACATCCATATACTCTGAAGAAAATTGAGTAGATGCCAAACCCAAACCGTTAAGACCTATTGAGTATTCATAGTCACCGCCGCTGTTAGTGTCGTACTTACCGCCGGCATATAAACTTTCAAACAAAAGAACGTAATTGTACTGTTCTTCTTTTGGGTTATAGTCAACCGGTGCGCCACGCCCAAAGTCTTGCACTTCTATTGAACCGTCGGAATATTTTGTTATAACTATTTTATTACCGTGACCTTCACGGGCTTCATCTATCGAGTTGGAAATAATTTCGAATACCGAATGTTCACAACCCTCAAGTCCGTCAGAACCAAAGATTACCGCAGGGCGAAGTCGCACCTGGTCAGGACCTTTAAGCTGTTTAATACTTTCGTTACCGTATTCTGCTTTAGCTTTTGCCAAAACACCATCTCCTTAAATAATATAAATATAAATATACTTTTACATTATATACCATATTTAGTGTTTTAGTCAAGCAAAAACCACAAATATCTATTGATTTTTAACGCTTTTTGTTATATGATATATTGATAGAGGTGAGTTTGTTGGAAATAATTGAACAATTAAGCCAAACTGCATTGGGAAAAATATTTTTAAGCGGTGCAGTTGTTAACTTTTTTCTTGTAATAATAGGCACTCTTTTAGGTCTTTTGTTCAAAAAAGGCATACCCGAAAAAATAAGACAAGCCCTGATGACCGGCATGGCATTTTGTGTTTTATATATTGGCATTACAGGTCTTTTTGAAAAAGGCGCAAATATTCTTGTAATGATTGTTTGCTTTGCGTTAGGCGGACTTTTGGGTGAACTTATTGACCTTGACAAACGTGTAAATAATCTTGGCATTTGGATAGAAAATAAATTTTCTAAAAAAAGCGACACCAAAATAGCCGAAGGTTTTGTTGCAGCAACACTTCTTTTTTGTGTTGGCGCTATGACAATTGTGGGCTCTATCGACAGCGGTATCTCGGGCGATAATTCCACCCTTTATTCAAAATCGGTAATCGACTGTGTTGCTGCCGCTGCTCTTACTTCAAGTATGGGAATAGGCGTTATATTCGCATCGGTTTCAACACTTGTAATTGAAGGCGGACTAACCCTTTTAGCAACCGTTATCTCCCCTATCTTGACCGACTACATAATTGCACAAATGTCGGTTATCGGCTCACTTTTAATTATTGGGTTAGCGCTCAATATGTTAAAAATCACAAAAATCAAAGTTATGAACTTTGTACCTGCAATTTTGTTGCCAATAATACTTTGTATTTTTTAGGAGAAATTTATGAAAAAAAGAACAAGACGTCAAAAAGCAATTCTTAAAAGAAACATATTTTTAAGCGTTTGTGCAGTTGTGCTTATAGGTGCTATTGCACTTGTAAGTTTTGCAATTTCAGCAATATTTAAACCTTCCGACAAGCCAAAAACCGAAAAACCGCAAACATCCGAGTCACAACCCGCTCCCAAACCCGAGCCGGACACCTTTGCAACCGTTTTAAGTATTGGCGATATTATGGGGCATCAAACCCAACTTGACGGCGCAAAATCAGGCGACGGATACGACTTTTCTGATTATTTTAAAGAAGTTTCTCCCATATTTGAAAAATCGGACCTTGTAATCGCAAATTTGGAACTCACTTTTGGCGGTAAAGAATCAGGCGCATACCGTGGTTACCCCGCATTTAACACGCCTGACGAACTTGCAAGTACCATAAAAGAAAGCGGTATAAATCTATTAATGACTTCTAACAACCACTCTTACGATACCGGCTTTTTTGGTCTTAAACGTACCGCTCAAATACTAAAAGAGCAAGGGCTTGAATACACAGGCACAAAAGCAACACCCGAAGAACCCAATTATATAGTAAAAACCGTAAATGGAATTAAAATTGGTATTGCCAATTTTTCATACGAAACACCGGGCGACAACGCTGAGCGCAAATATCTAAACGGCAATATTCTCTCAAGTGAAGCCAACGATTATATAAATACCTTTTCATACCCAAGAATAGAAAAGTTCTATTCGGAAGCCCAAGAAATAATCGATAATATGAAAAAAGACGGTGCAGAGTTTATTTGCTTTTATATGCACTGGGGCGAAGAATATCAACTCACCGCTAACAATTGGCAAAAATCCATTTCACAAGAACTTTGCAATATGGGTGTTGGAATGATTATTGGCGGACATCCCCACGTTGTACAGCCAATGGAATTAATCCACGCCGAAGACAGTCAAAACACCGCCGTTTGTATTTATTCGCTTGGCAACGCCGTTTCAAACCAACGCCGTGAACTTATTTCAAGTGCCCGAAAAGGCCACACCGAAGATGGCGTGATATTTAGTTACACCTTAAAAAAATCAAAAGGTGAAGTTACACTTGAAAAGGTTGATGTTATTCCCACTTGGGTTCACAAATTCCAAAAAAACGGTTGGAAATACACAATTTATCCAATTGAAAGCACCAAATCCGCCGCTTCTGACTATCCAAAAATTGCATCTAAATTAAAAGAATCTTACAACCGCACAAAAGCCACCGTTAAAGACGGGCTTACCGAATGCCAACAGCATCTTGGTTGTGAAATTACATTTGAATAGTTTTAAACCCCTTTTTGTCCAATTCAAAAAGGGGCTTTTGATATCATAAAGTACAACACAGCAATTTTTGTCCTATTATTATCAATTTTTGTCTTGCAATGTATCTTTTTGTAAAGTAAAATTAAATCATAAAAAACACTTAAATCAAAGGAGTGTCACTTATGCAAAAAAAGATACTTATTACG
>SVOX01000073.1 GCA_015066165.1 Oscillospiraceae bacterium
TATACCAAGTTGTTGTGCGGCGCGAAGAACCGGACCGCTAACATAACCGCCTGTACCTACAACAACATCGGGTTTTACTTGTTTCAAAATCTTTTTTGCGCTCATAAGTGATGTTGCCGCTAACTTAACAGCGTTTACATTGTGAATTACAGCACTCGGGCTTAAACTTCTTCTAAAACCCGCAACCTTAATAGTGTGAAAATCATAACCCTTTTCGGGAACTAATTTCGCTTCTAACTTTTCGGCAGTGCCAATATAAGAAATTTCGGCATCGGGATGACGTTCTTTAATATAATCGGCTACAGCCAATGCAGGATTTATATGCCCTGCAGTACCGCCACCTGCAAATAATATTTTCATATTTACACCCTCTTACGTTTTCTCAACATTTGAACTTCTTGACACCGAAAGTATTACACCCATTTCAGCCAAGAGTATTAAAAGCGACGTACCGCCGTAACTAAAGAACGGTAAACTAATACCTGTGTTTGGAATTGTGTTTGTTACAACCCAAATATTAAGCATTGCTTGAAGTCCTACTTGGAAAGTAAGACCAATTGATAATAGTGCGCCAAATTTATCGGGTGAACGCATAGCAATTAAAAAGCCACGCCACACAAGCAGGCAGAACAATACAATAATCACAATAGCACCAATAAGTCCCAATTCTTCACACACAATTGAAAAAATGAAATCGTTGTGGGGCTCGGGTACCCAAAGATATTTTTGTCTTGACTGACCAATACCTCTACCCAAAATTCCGCCTGAACCAATAGCCAATAATGACTGAATGGTTTGAAAGCCCTCACCCGTTGGAGCAAGCCAAGGGTCAAGCCAATATTTAATACGGTCAGATGCGTAGCCGATTGCACCGCTTACCACAAGTAAAACAACACCGGCAGCACCCAAACCAATACCGCCAAAGATATAACGTTTTGGTAATCCGCCAACAATTAACAAAACAATGCCAAGGCAAAATACCAAAATTGTTGCCGAAAGGTGCGGTTCTAAAACAATTAATCCGCAAGTAAGCGCCAATAAAAATACTAAAACTGCGATAAATTTTATATCTCGCATTTGCTTTTGATTACCCGCAATTAGTGATGCAAAAAGCAAAACTATTGCAAACTTGGCAATTTCAGAAGGTTGAAACGTAACAGGACCAATTGCTATCCAACGTTTAACGTCCATACCGCTTACCATTGGAGGCAATGCAAGTAATATTACCAACATTGCAATAACGGCAATAAAAACAAGCCAAGCCAATTTTTTAAGTTTGTGATAATCAATTCTTGAAACTATAAGCATTACAATAACACCGACAACTGCAAAAAATGCCTGACGGGTTATAAACTTATAACTGTTGCCGTAATATTCATAAGAATACGCATAACTTGCCGAAAACAGCATAACCAAACCGATTGTGAGTAATATAAGCACAAAAGATAAAAAGGTTATATCAATTTTTCCGCGTGCGGTAGATATATTTTTTCGTTTAACCGCTTTTGCCATGCGTATCCTCCTCAATTAAAAGTTAAAAATTATAGGTAATAGTGCAACAAAGCAACCAACAAGGGTTACCAAAGAAAAAACTAAAACAATTTTATTTTCAGACCATCCGCACATTTCAAAATGATGATGTAACGGTGCCATTTTGAAAATTCGTTTTTTAGTTTTTTTATAATATGCAACCTGAATAATATCAGATAATGCTTCAAACAAATAAATAATTCCTGCGAAAATAAGTAAAACCGGTCTTCCAATTCCAAAAGAAATTGCAACAACAAGTCCACCCAAGAACATTGAGCCGGTATCACCCATAAATACTTTTGCGGGATGAGCGTTCCAACAAATAAAGCCGACACAAGCACCCGCAAGTGCTGAACAAAGCACGTTGTTTGAACTGTTTGCCAAAAATCCCGAAGCCAACATAAAACCGCAAGCCACAACAAGTGTAACACTTGAAGCCAAACCGTCTATACCGTCGGTAAGATTTACAGCATTTGTAAAACCGTAAATAAAGCAAAGTGCTATAGGCCAAAACAAAAGTCCTACGCCTTTTGTAACGTCAATATCACCAATAAAAGGTATTGTTGTTGTTTTCATACCTGCTAATGCCAATGAAGTTAAATAAAGTGCCGAAATTAAAAGTTGTAAAAATGTTTTTTGACGGGCAGTAAGACCTAAATTGCGCTTTTTCACAACCTTAATATAGTCATCAATAAAGCCGATAGCACCCAT
This sequence comes from Oscillospiraceae bacterium, assembly GCA_015066165.1. Lineage (GTDB taxonomy): Bacteria > Bacillota > Clostridia > Oscillospirales > Acutalibacteraceae > UBA737. The sequence continues at coordinate 2,242 of SVOX01000073.1, forward strand.
AAAAAGAGCCAACATAACGCCTGATATTGTAACTACCAAACGATAATTATCGTTAAAATCGGTATAAAAACTATTTTTTGTCAAGAGTGAAAATATTACAGCCATTAAAAGACCAGCCACAACACCCAAAACAATCATTATACCGCCCATTGTTGGTGTGCCTTGTTTTGATTTGTGCCAATTCGGGCCGTCTTCAAGAATTGTTTGGCCAAATTTTAGTTTGCGAAGATACGGAATTATAATATAACCCGTAAAAAACGTAACAGCGAAAGCCACAATAGCAGTTAAAGTAATGGTTAAATCTTTCATATTAATACCTTCTTACCTTTTAATTACCGAGTTATGAAAGAGCCGATTTTATAATTTCTCTTTCATCGAACGGAAATTTTTCTTTACCAATGATTTGATAAGTTTCATGTCCCTTACCCGCTAATACTATTATATCATCTTTTTGCCCAATTGAAAGAGCAAATTTTATTGCTTCACGGCGGTCTTCAATAACTTTACCGTTAAACAACTTTGAAGGTATGCCTTTCATTATGTCTTCAATAATTTGTGTGGGGTTTTCTGTACGGGGATTATCGCTTGTTACTATAACGTAATCAGCATAAATGGAAGCAATTTCACCCATAAGCGGACGCTTTGTGCTGTCACGGTCACCGCCACAACCAAAAAGTACTATCAAACGGTTTTTTGCACATTCCTTAAATGTTTTTAAAATATTTTTTAATCCGTCGGGTGTGTGTGCATAATCAATAATAACAGTAAAATCTTTAGTATCGGGCACTACTTCTGCTCTGCCCTTAACCCCGCCGAATTCTGCCAAAGCCGATTTGACGTCATCAATAGAAATACCAATTTCCAAAGCGCAAGCAATAGCGCAAAGTGAATTATAAACTGTAAAATTACCGCCCGTATTCACTTTAATATGTGCTAAACCTTCGCTTAAAAGTTCATATTTAATTTGGCTTGGCATACAAGTAACCGCTTTAGCTGTGTAATCGGTTGTATTTTTAACCGAATAAGCAATCTTTTCACATTGAATCTCGTTATAAAGACGTTCGCCAAAACTATCATCAACATTTACAACGGCTTTTTCGCACATTGAGAATAATTTTTTCTTTGCTAAATAATATTCTTCAATTGTACCGTGAAAATCAAGGTGGTCTTGAGTTAAGTTTGTAAACATTGCCACTTCAAAATCCAAACCATAAACATTTTCAAATATGAGCGAGTGAGATGAAACTTCCATTACCACATACTCACATTTTTCTCGCTTCATTTCATAGAAAAGTTCATTCAAATAATAAGGATTTGGAGTAGTATTGATAGCAGGTTTTATTTTTTCACCAACCATATACTGATTAGTACCAATAACACCAACTTTTTTGCCTGCTTTTTTGAGAATTGCCTGTAACATATAAGTCACAGATGTTTTGCCGTTGGTACCGGTAACACCTAAAAATTTAAGGTCTTTTGCAGGATTTCCAAACCAATTAGCACACATAACCGCAAACATTTGCGGTGGATTTTCTACTAATATTGTGTTTTCAAAACCAATATCGTTTTTTGTAACAATAACCGAAGCGCCTTTGGCTACTGCATCACGGTCGAATTCGGGTAAACCGTTGGTATTAACAAACACAAAATTTTTCTCAACTTTACGAGAATCGTATGTAATGCCACTGATTTCCAAATCGCCTAATTTGTGCTCAAATCCAAGAATTTTTGCTAATTTCATCTTTTTCCTCCGAAAAATTATCCGTCAACCGTTGTTTCATCTCTAAAATAGACCGTAACAACAGTTCCTGCATCTACCTTTGTTCCTTTTTTAATACTTTGATTATATGCCTTTAATCCGCTTGTTGTAATATTGCCCGAAAACTCAATATTTACGCCGGCAGCAGCCGCCGCTTTATTGGCTTCGGTAGCGGTAAGTCCCTTAAAATCGGGTACTGTGACTGTTTTATCGCTTGATTTATCGGTGTAAAGTATTACTGTACCGCCGTTCACAACCTTACTACCCGCTTCTGGTAACTGGCGTACAACCTTGTCACCGTTACCTATAACTTTATATTCCAACTTCTTTGAAGTAACCTTTCCTCTTGCTTCTTCAACTTTTGAGCCAACAACATCGGGCACTTCAATTGAAAGTTTTTTGATTTCATCGTCAGAATAACTTGGCTCATATCCTAAATACGGTAATACGTCTGCCATAATTTTTGCATTTACAGGAGCAGTAATAACACCGCCGTAATAGTTACTACCCTTTGGTTCGTCAAGCATTACAAATACTGCAACTTCGGGCTTATCAATAGGTGCCACAGTAATACAAGAACCAATGTAAAGATATGTATTACCTGTTGCCTGAATTTTTGAAACTTTTTGAGAAGTACCTGTTTTTGCACCAATTTCATATCCCGAAACAATCGAGTTTTTAGCACCGTTTTTAGAAACATAGTGCATCAACTCACGGATTTTAGCAGAAGTTGTTTCGGAAATTACTTGTCTTTTATAATTTGTTGAAACTGTTTCAATAACCTTATTATCTTGGTCTAATTTCTTTTCAAGTAAATGCGGTTGAATCAAATATCCGCCATTTACCGCCGCTGAAGCCGCCGCCAATAACTGAACGGGAGTAACGTTAAAGGTTTGACCAAATGAAGATGATGCCAACTCAACAGGACCCATTTTTTCTTCTAAATGGTATGTCGAACGTGATTCACCCGGCAAATCTATACCTGTTTTTTCTGAAAAACCAAATGCTTTAAAATATTTAGAAAAGGTTGAAACACCAATTAATTGACCAATTGTAATAAAAGCAGGGTTACAAGAGTTTGAAATAGCATTTTTCAAATCTTGAGTACCGTGACCGCCGTTTTTCCAACAACCGTATCCTTGACCTGCAACGGTTGTTCTGCCGTTACAATAGAAACTTTGTTTACTGTTTAAAAGATTTTCTTCAATAGCAATTGCAGCCGTTACAATTTTAAATACCGAACCAGGTTCATAAGTATCAGAAACGGCTTTGTTACGCCATTGACGGTTAAGCAGTTCGCTTTTTAATTTTGCTTTCTTTTCTTTATCGGTTTCAGCATCAACTAAATTTTGGTCGGCTTTTGATAATTCAAACGCATTATTTGGGTTGAAGTCACCTTTTATTGCCATTGCGAGAATTGCGCCCGTATTTACGTTCATAACAACCGCAGCGCCACGTTCGGCAATTTCGTTTTGTTCAATAGCAGTTTCAAGGTATTTTTCAGCAGTATATTGAACATACGAGTCAAGTGTTAAAACAAGCGAAGTGCCTTTTGTGGCTTCTTCAACCTTTTCGTATGTAAAACGCATATCAGTTCCTGCCGCATTTTTAGCCGCAACAACACGGCCTGCAATACCTGTGAGTTCGTTATCGTAATAACTTTCAATACCCGCAAGGCCTTGCTCATCGGCACCTACAAAACCCAATACAACCGATGCTAAAGAATCGTTTGGATAGTAACGCTTTGTTGTTTCGTCAAGACCTATATACTTTGTAATTTCAAGGTCTTTATTAGCCGCAATAAATTCGCGTATCTTATCGGCAACCGATTTTTCGATTTTCTTTTTAACAATAACATAATAAGAATTTTTGTCTGTGTTGGCATAAACAGTATCATAATCCATCTCCAATATTTCCGAAAGACCTTTTGCAATTGTGGTTCTTACTTGTTCACGTTTGTTTTGGTCTTTTATTTTTTTAATTCCGTTAGGCGTGATATACACGGTCCATGCGGTAGAACTTGTGGCAAGGGTTTGCATATTCCGGTCATAAATGTCACCGCGGGGCGCTGTAACCAAACTGTCATACAACTGTTGTTCCGATGCCTTGCTTTGATATTTTTCACCTTTTAATATCATAATGTTAAAAAGACTGGCGCTTGATACTAATGACAAGCAAAGTATCATAATTACCATAACAACAAAGATGCGAGTCATCATTGTTTTACCCGGTTTCAGCAAGTTTTACTCACTCCTAACTTGTAAAAAATATATGGCTTTTTTATGCCCAAATACGAGAGCCAACTTTTTTGACTCTCGTACTCTAAATATTATATTATTTTTATCCTAATTATTACTATCATTCAAGAATTGTGCCGTTTGCATTTTTGGCAACGTTCTTGTCGTTCACTCTTATATATTTAACGTCTTCTTTAGTTGGCTTTTTCATACCAAGTTCAACCGCTTTTGTTTCAAGGTTTAAATAAGAAATTCTTCTTTGGAATTCAACCTCTAATGCGGTTTTTTCGCTATCGAGTTCAGCCACTGCGGCTTTAACGTCATTAATTTCAGAATTAACTTCGTTTATTTTTATGCGAAGAGCAATATTTCCGCAAAGCGCCGCCATAACGAATACCAAGCACATTATTGCAGTAACTGTTGGTGAAAGTTTGCGGCTAACAGCTTGTCTTCTTTGCTTTGCCTTTTGCGCTGTTTTTGGCATAACTACAATATTATCACGGGTATTCACTTTTTTCTCTTTGGGCATAAACATTTCAAAATCGTATGCTAAACTCTCGTTATAATACTTTAAGTTATCCATAAATTTACCCTTCTTAATTCTTTATTATTACCCTCAATTTTGCGCTACGGCTACGGGGGTTAAGTTCTAACTCTTGCTTTGTGGGTTCAATTGGTTTCTTGGTTAATAAATGTCCTCTTGGTGTTTTTCCGCAAACACAAACGGGAAAATCGGGTGGACAAGTACAACCTGTACAAAACTCTTTAAACCTTTGTTTTACCATTCTGTCTTCAAGTGAATGGAAAGTAATTATTGAAAGCACTCCGTCTTTGTTAAGCAATTCAAACGCTTTATCGAGTGTTTCGTTTAAACGGTCAAGTTCACCGTTTACAGCAATTCTTATTGCTTGAAAACATTTTCTTGCAGGATGTCCGTCACGGCGGGCTGCTGCAGGATATGCATTTGCTATTATTTCTGCCAAACGTAAAGTGGTTGTAATTCTCTCGGTTTGTCTTTCCTTTACAATTCTGGCAGCGATCTTTCTTGAAAACTTTTCTTCGCCAAAACGGAAGAATATATCTGCTAATTCGCTTTCGGAAAAATCGTTCACAATATCTTCAGCCGAAATTCCGCTTTGTGACATTCTCATATCAAGTTTAGCGTCTTTATGAAGCGAAAATCCCCTTTCGGCTGTATCGAGTTGATAGGAAGAAACGCCAAGGTCTAACAAAATTCCATCTACCTTATATATATTAAGTGAGTTTAAAACCTCGGTCATTTGACTAAAGTTACTTCTAACTACTGTTGCGGGAAAATCTTTAAGACGTTCGGTTGCAATTTTTACAGCATCGGGGTCTTGGTCTAAACAAATAAGTTGTCCGCCGTCAAGCCGTTTTGCAATTTCTTTAGAGTGCCCTGCTCCGCCAACCGTACCGTCAAGGTAAATTCCGTTTGGTTTTATATTTAATGAATCAATAGTTTCGTTCAGTAAAACCGAAATATGTTTAAATTCCATAATTAAAACTCAAGTTCTGCCATAATATCGGCGATAGATTCAGGAGTAATACTTTCGTTTTCTTGTTGCCAAAGATCAGTATTCCAAAGTTCGAGTTTATTATTAACACCAAGTATATATGCCTTTTCTTCAAGACGGGCATATTCA
>SVOX01000074.1 GCA_015066165.1 Oscillospiraceae bacterium
ATCCATATTATCTACTATCATTTTATTTAAAATGTAGTTTGTTGTTCCGTTTAGTATGCCCCAAATTTCGTCAATTTCATTTGCTGACATACATTGTGTCATCGGGCGTAAAACGGGGATACCGCCGCCAACAGATGCTTCAAAAAGGAAGTTGACGTTATTATCGTTTGCAATTTTAATAAGTTCAGCGCCTTTTGCGGCTACAAGTTCTTTATTAGACGTAACTACGCTTTTACCTGCAAGCAAGCACTTTTTAACAAAGTCATAAGCAGGATTTACACCGCCCATAACTTCGGCTACAACTTTTACGTCACTGTCATTAAGAATTTGGTTAAAGTCCTTGGTGAACTTTTCACTGTAGGGGAGAGTGTCAAAACTTCTAAGGTCCAGAATGTATTTAACATTTACAGGTGTTTTAACTCGGCTTGAAATTCGCTCGTTGTGATTGATTAGAATTTCGGCAACGCCGGAACCTACAACACCATGCCCCATAATCGCTACATCAATCATTTTTTACTCCTAAATATTTTACATAAATTTGGAAATATAAAATTATATAGATACTATTATATTTTATTATTAGGGAAAAATCAAGTATATTAATACTTTTTTGTAAACCATTACAAAAATTTGGCGAATAGAGGGATACTTTTGGAACGAAAATCAAAAAAAGCGTTTATTGTTGATGTGATTTATGCTGTAATTATACTTACAATGGTGATTTTGGCGTCTTTTATTTTGTTTAAATACTTATTTCCCTTTGTTGTTGGAACACTTATTGCTTACCTGGTTCAACGTCCGGCAACGTTATTTTGCCATAAAATTGGCTTGAAAAAAGGCGTTGTTGCGGCTTCTTTTTCGGTGCTGATATATTTGTGTTTTGGGTTTCTTTTAGGATTTGTGGTTTACAAATTGGTTGGTTTTTCGGTTGGAATTGCAGAAAATTTACCTGATACACTTAAAAAATTTGCAACTGTTATAAATGGTTTGAAAGATAAGTTTTCAACTGTTTTTTCACTTTTGCCAAAGGAATTTTCGGTTGTTTTAGATAAATTTTTTGATAACACGTTATCAATGTTTTTTGAAAAGATAGGCGGCGCAATTTCGGGTTTTGCAGGCGGAGTTGCAAAAAAGATGCCCCAAATTTTTATAAGCGGTTTTGTAACTCTTATGGCAACTTGTTACATCGCCAAAGATTATGACGGTTTGACAAAATTTATAAAGAATTTTTTTGGAAAAAAGTCAACACGAAAAATTGTTAAAATTAAGGAAATTTTTGTTGGAAGCGTTTTAAAAATGATAAAAGCGTATTTGATTTTGCTTTTAATTACTTTTTTAGAACTGTTTATTGGCTTTTTGTTATTAGGGGTTGAATATCCTTTTATTTTAGCGATTTTAATTGCTTTTGTTGACCTTTTGCCCGTTATTGGAACAGGTACGGTATTGGTGCCGTGGACTTTTGTTTCGGCACTTTTGGGTAATGTGAAATTTGCAATTTATTTAGCGGTTTTATATGTGATAATTCTACTTTTGCGAAATTTTTTAGAGCCGAAAATTATTGGTAAACAAATTGGTGTAAATTCGCTTTTTACCTTGATTTTTATGTTTGCGGGATTTAAAGTTTTGGGCATTTTGGGGCTTATTTTATTTCCAATAATTTTTATTGTAACAATTAAATATTACAAATCTGAAATGGAGGAGGGGTTGTCAGTTTAGTCGCTTTTGCATAGTATGTAAAGACGGAGTGACCTAATATGAAAAAATATATAATACAAACAGGGACGGTGACTTATGCAATAAAGGGCCGTGACTTGTTGAGAAATAAGGGTTTTAAGGTGAAAGTTGAACGTATAACCGCAGATAAAAACTATGGTTGCGGATATGCAATAATTTTAGAGGGAAACCTTGAAAATGCTTTACAAACACTCCGCGAAAACGGAGTGAAGATACTCGATATAATTGAAAAGTAATTTGGGGCATCTCGATATAACGGGATGCCTTACTTTTGAGGTGATTTTTTTGATTTATTTTGATAACGCCGCAACAAGCGGTAAAAAACCGATTTCTGTATCACGGGCAATGGCTTTTTCTGTTGAAAATTATTCAGCAAATCCGGGGAGAAGCGGTCATGATTTATCGGTTAAAACGGCCGATAAAGTTTATAAAACAAGAGAAAAAATTTCAAACTTTTTTGGCTCTTGCGGTGCTGAAACGGTGGTGTTTACACAAAACTGCACCCACAGCATAAACTGCGTATTAAAAGGCGTTTTAAGGCGTGGGGACCATGTTATCGTGTCTGATTTTGAACATAATGCGGTTATGCGTCCGTTAAACAAAATGGGCGTGAGTTATTCGGTTGCAAAAAGCGGTGATACAACCGCCAAGACGCTTGAAAATTTTAAACGCAATATAAAGCCAAATACACGGCTTGTTTTGGTGAGCGGTGCTTCCAACGTTACTGGTGAAGTTTTACCCATTTCTCAAATCGGGCTTATTTGTAAAAAGAAAAATATCAGATTTTGTGTTGATGCGGCGCAAATTGGCGGAATTTTGCCAATTGATATGCAAAAAATGAATATTGATTATTTGTGTTTAGCACCGCATAAAGGGCTTTACGCACCAATGGGGATAGGAGTTTTGATTTGCAGAAAACCAATAGAAAACACACTAATTGAGGGAGGCACAGGAACCGATTCGGTAAACTTTTTACAACCTACAACCCTGCCCGAAGGTTTAGAAAGCGGAACTATAAACGTTCCTGCGATTTTTGGACTTTCGGCGGGTGTGGATTTTGTTAAAAATAAGGGTATTGAAACCATTTACAAGCACGAATTTTCATTACTTTCTTATTTGTATGATGAATTACTCAAAAATGAAAAAATTGTGCTTTACACTAAACCGCCAAAATTTAATTACACCGTACCCGTTTTGCCTTTTAATTACAAGGGACTTAAGAGTTTTGAAACTGCGCAAATTCTTAATAAATACGGCTTTGCGGTAAGGGCAGGTTACCATTGCGCACCAACTGCTCATAAAAAAATGGGCACAATGTCATACGGGGCAGTAAGAGTGAGTTTTGGGGCGTTTAATAACCGCTATGAAGTAACAAAATTTGTGAATTTGCTGAAAGACGAAAATTTTATAAAAAATTACAAAAAAGTTGTTGAATGATGGTTTTTTTTATGTTACAATAAATTTGTATAGATATATAATAAATTAAGAAAAGGATGTTTTGAGGTTGGGCGGTTTTTTTAATGCGCTTTATGCTACATTAAATCAAATACTTTATGCCATATCCCATATTCGTGTTTTGGATATTCTGGATATTATCGTAATTGCCTTTATAATTTACAAGGCAATTGGTTTTTTGCGTGAATCCAGAGCGGGACAATTGGTAAAAGGTTTATTAATACTTTTTGCGATGTACGTAATTTCCGATTGGTTGGAACTTATGACTTTGCAATGGATATTGTCAAAAGTTATGGATTCGGTAATTATTGCGGCTGCCGTTATATTCCAACCCGAACTTCGCCGAATACTTGAAAACGTTGGTAAAACAAAGTTTGCTCGTGACCGCTTTTTTGAAGATAAAGAAAATGCTGTGGCAGAATCTATAGATAAAATAGGCAAAGCCGCCGGCTTTATGGCTGAAAAGAAAATCGGCGCTTTAATTGTTTTTGAAAGGGTTACTCAATTGGGTGAAATTGTTAATACCGGAACACTTATTGATGCTACGGCTTCGGTATCTATGGTAAATAACATATTCTTCCCAAAATCGCCTTTGCACGACGGCGCTATGATAGTAAGAGAAGGCAGAATTTTGGCGGCAGGTTGTATTTTGCCATTAACCCAAAATGATAATTTAAACTCTCAATTAGGTACCCGTCACAGAGCGGCTATCGGTATGAGTGAAAACTCTGATGCAGTTGTGTTGGTGGTTTCGGAAGAAACGGGAACCATATCTATTGCGGTTGGCGGTAAAATTACTCGAAACTATAATTCGGTTACCGCTATTGCTGAGTTACACCATTTGTTAATCACTAATGAAAACGAAGAAAGCGAAAATAAAATTGTTTCGGTTTTCAAAAGTATTAATCCCTTTAAAAAGAACAAAGAAAGGAAGGATGACTAATGTCTAAAATTTCAAACTTGTTGGCTTCCTTTTCTTTTAAAAAGTTGCTTTCAAACCGTAAGTTTAACATTGTGTTTTCAATTTTCTTGGCTTTTGTATTTTGGCTTTTAATTGTTGTTAAAGAAAATCCAATAATTGAACGCAGTTTTGCGAATATGACGGTTAATATAAACCTTGAAAACACACTTGTTTCTGAAAACGGAATGAATATTATTGGCGATATATCAGAGCAAAAGTTTACCGTTGTGGTACGCGGCCCCACATATCTTATAAGTTCACTCAAGAGTGAAGATTTTAATCTTTATGCTTCGGCGGCTTCGGTTGATGCTCCCGGTGAATACAGTCTTGAAGTTTCTGCTACACCGGTTTCGGCTGAAAAGGGATATGAAATATTAAGCATTACACCGCTTAATATAAAAGTTTCGTTTGATTATATTGACACTAAAGAGTTCACACTTAAAGCATTGGCAGAAGGTGTAACCGCTAAAGAAGGACTTATTGCCGAAAATGCAGTTGTAAGCGGTGTTGAAACTGATACAGTTTCAATTACCGGTCCACGTTCGGTTATAAATAAAATTGATTCGGTTGTGGCATATGCAAAGGTTGATAAAACTTTATCGGTTAGCGAAACCTTTGATGCCGATATAAAACTCTACAATGCTAAAGGTAAAAAAGTTAAAAGTGAAAACTTAACTATCAGTGAAACAAATGTAAAGGTAACCGTTCCTATTTCTAAAAAGAAAACGGTACCTGTTGAAGTTGATTTTTCAAACTTGCCAAAGGGCTTTGATAAAAAGTCGCTGTCTTACAGTATCGACCACGAAAAAGTTACAATTATTGGTACGCCCGAAGCGGTTGCTAAAACTAAAAAGATTAAACTTTCGCCTATTAATATTTCGGATATTTCTAAATCAACGTCAAGTTTTGATGTTTCGGCTTCACTGCCGGAGGGTATAAGATTACTCGATAACATTGAACATTTTGTTGTTAAGTTTAACATCAACCAATACAGCGAGAAAATAATGGACGTAAAAGACCTTAAGGTTGAAAATTTAGGCAACGGTCTTAAAGTTTCGGGTGCAAAGATTAAAAACGTTAAGATTTGCGGACCGTACAGCGAATTGAGAAATCTTAATTCAAAAGATATTTATGCTGTGGTTGATTTGACCGACAAAAAAGCCGGTGAACATTCGTTGGAGGTTCAAATTGGCTTTAAAGACATTGAAAAATCTTGGGCTATTGGAAAATATACCACAACCATCACAATAAAATAAAAATAAGGGGCTGAAAAGCCCTTTATTTTATGATTAACCTGTTTTCAAATACTTGCGTATAATAAAACGGAGGGATTTTATGAAAACGGTTTTAATTGTGATGTGTTTTATATTTGCGGTTTTTGGAATTAGTGAGTTTTTACACGCCGTAAAATTATATTTTGCTTTTCCAAAACGCAAACTTTGGGCACATATTGTTGTGAATTTACAAAACGATACAGCTGAAAAACAAATTAGTTTTGTTTGTGAGCAGTATTTGTGGCACGGTGCCGATTATGCCGATTTTATAGTTTTTAACGGCAATAACCTTTGCGAAGAAACTTATGAACGTGCAAATAATGTTGCGCAAAAGTACGGTTTTGAAGTAAGTAGAACAATTTGATTTTTAAAGGAAGGGAGAAAAAATGGAAAGTTTTATAGCAGATGTTTTAAAAATAACCTTTCGTAATGAATCAAATTATTATACTGTTGCAATTTTAAAGTCAGGTACCGAAGAATTTACAGCGGTTGGTACAATGCCCTTTTTGAACGAGGGCGACACCGCTGAGTTTAAGGGTGAATTTACAGTTCACGCTACTTACGGCGAACAGTTTAAAGTGGAAAGTTTTGAACGTAAAGCGCCTCAAAATAAAGCGGCAATTTTAAAATACTTATCTTCGGGTTGTATAAAAGGTGTGGGTCCTGCCACAGCCCAAAGAATTGTTGAAAAATTTGGGGAAGAGAGTTTGGAGATTATTCAAGATAACCCCACCGCATTGGCTACCGTTAAAGGTATTTCAATGTCTAAAGCGGTTAGTATAAGCGAAGAATACCACAAACAATACGGCATTCGTGATATAATGCTTTTACTTTCGAAATTTAATATATCGCCTGAAAAATGCGTTAATATTTATAAAAAATACGGTGCAAAATCAATTGAAGTAATTAAAGCAAATCCTTACGTTTTATGTGCTGAAGGTATTGATTTTAATTTTGAATTGGTAGAAGATATTGCGGTTGATTTTCAGTTTGATATGTCGAGTGAAGAACGTATTATGGCAGGTATTGAGTACGTTTTACGCAAAAATCTTTTTAACGGACACACCTGTTTGCCAAGAAAAAAATTTGTTCCTGTGGCTTGTAATTTGCTTTCTTGCAAAGAAAGTGTTGTTGAAATTTGTTGTGATAAACTGATTGATACCTTTATGCTTTGCAGTGAAGTGATAAAAGGTGAAGAATTTTTATCAATACCCGATTATTACAATGCCGAACAACACATAGCCGCACGGCTGTTTTCGGTAAAACGGTTTATAAACAGTTCGGTTAAGGTGGACAACCTTGAAATTGAAAACGTTGAAAATCGGCTTGGAATAAAGTTTGAAGAATTGCAAAAAAGGGCAATTTTAGAAGCGTTTGAAAGCGGTATTTTAATTTTAACCGGCGGTCCGGGCACAGGAAAAACCACAACCCTTAATGCAATAATAAAACTTTTTGAAAACCGTAAACTTAATATTGAGTTGGCAGCCCCCACAGGCAGAGCGGCAAAAAGAATTACCGAACTTACGGGTAGAGAAGCCAAAACCATTCACCGTTTGTTAGAGGTTGAGTGGGGCGACGGCGACCGTCAACAGTTTGCAAGAAACGAAAAAAATCCCCTTGATTGCGACGTTATAATTGTTGATGAAGCGTCAATGATAGATGCAATTTTATTTGATAATTTGCTTAAAGCGTTACGCCTTTCTTGCAGAATTATTTTGGTTGGTGACTCTGACCAGTTGCCAAGCATTGGCGCGGGAAACGTTTTAAATGATATTTTAGAAGCCGACGTTTTTCCGTCGATTCGTCTTAAAAAAGTTTTTAGACAAGCCGACGAAAGTTTGATAATACATAATGCCCACGCAATAATAAATGGTGAAAGTGCAGATTTTTCAAAAAAAGACGGTGACTGTTTCTTTTTAACAAGGGGCGATAAATATTCCACCGTTCAAACAGTTTTAGACCTTGTATGTGAGCGGTTACCTGCGGCTTATGATTTGGACGCTGTAACAGATATTCAGGTTTTGTGCCCTTCAAGAATGCTTGATACGGGAACACTTAATTTAAACAATCTTTTGCAAGAAAAGTTAAATCCAAGAAAGAAAGGTCAACCGCAGTTGGCTTATAAAGGGGTTTATTTTAGAAAAGGCGACAAGGTTATGCAAATTAAAAACAATTACGATTTGCAATTTTGGAAAGATAACGGCGAGTTTGGTACAGGTGTTTTTAACGGCGACGTTGGTTACATAACCGAAATTGATATTCGTGGCGGTATTGTGAAAGTAAGATATGACGACCGTGTTGCAACCTATTTTCCCGATGATTTAAACCAACTCGAATTGGCTTATGCTGTGACTGTTCATAAAAGTCAAGGCAGTGAATATACTTGCGTTGTGATACCGCTTTGTGAAGTACCTTCAAAACTTATGTACCGTAA
>SVOX01000075.1 GCA_015066165.1 Oscillospiraceae bacterium
TTAAATTCTTTTTGTCGAGCAAAAATTGTATAAATAGCAACAAACAAGCCATAATTTCGGCAACGCTGTCACCTAAAACTACCGCAAAGCAACCGGAACTTAAGTCGTTTTGTCCGAATTTTGCAATAAGCAAAGAAATTATTAAAATTCTTACAACCTGTTCAAAAATTTGTGAAAAAGCATTGGGCGAAACCTTTCTTCGTGCTATAAAATACCCCCTAAGACAAGAAGTTGTACCTATAAAAGGCAGGGAAATCGGCAAAATTTTAAGTGCGGGTATTGTTCTATGGTCGCCAAGTATTGTTTCGCCAATAAAATTTGCCCCAAAATATAAAATCAAAATTGAAGCAAAGGCAATAAGAAGTGAAATTTCTACCGCCCTTTTTAGTATTTTAAGAGTTCCTTTTTTACTGCCAAGCGCTAATTCTTCACTCACCAAGCGTGTGACTGCGGTGGAAGTACCGCTAATTGCAAAGGTACTTGCTAAAACATAGACCGAAAAAACAAGTTGGTAAAGCCCCATACCTTCACTGCCTATTTTTTGAGCAAGCCAAACCTTAAAAATAATTCCTGCAAAGCGTAAAATAAGCGCTGCCGCAGTTAAAATCATTGCGTTTTTAATAAATAGTGTTTTTTTCAAAGTTCTCATTCCTTTTAGTGTGTTACTAAATTGTATGAAAAAAGGTAATCACTATTGCAAGAAATGAAAAAAAGTTATATAATAAAAGTTAAAGGAAGTGAAATTATGAATTCTCCGTTAGCAGATGCCTTAAGGCCAAAAATAATTGAAGAAGTTGCAGGGCAGCAACATATTTTGAGTAAAGGTAAAATTTTGCGCAAAATTATTGATTCGGGAAATATCCCAAATTTAATATTTTACGGTCCTTCGGGTGTTGGTAAAACCACGGTTGCCAATATTATTGCGGCTTCAAGCGGTAAAAAACTTTGTTATTTAAACGCAACCACCGCTTCCACTGCCGATATTAAAGAAATTGTAAACCAAATTGGCACAATAGATACTGCAAACGGAATTCTTTTATACCTTGACGAAATTCAGTATTTCAATAAAAAGCAACAACAAATTTTGCTTTCATATATCGAAAACGGCGATATTACGTTAATTGCTTCCACAACCGAAAACCCGTTTTTCTACGTTTACAACGCTATTTTAAGCCGTTCAACAGTTTTTGAATTTAAACCGCTTAAAAAAGAAGATATAATTTCGGTTATAGAAAGAGCGGTCGTAAAAGTTGGCGAACAAAAGGGAACACAAATTCAAATTTCAAAAGAGGCAATTAAAAAAATTGCCGTCGCTTCAAACGGAGACGTTCGCCGTTCGCTTAATATGCTTGAATTATGTATTGTCACCGCCGAAACGGGAGATAGTATAAAGGTAGAAGACCAACAAGTAGAGCAAATTTTGGGTTCTAACGGTGTCAGGTATGACCGTGACGGCGACCAACATTACGATATTATTTCGGCTTATCAAAAATCAATGCGTGGGTCCGACCCGGACGCTGCAATTTATTATCTCGGTCGTCTTTTGGCGGCGGGTGATTTACCAAGTGCTTGCAGGCGCCTTTTGGTGTGTGCTAATGAAGATGTGGGTTTGGCTTATCCGCAAATTATACCCATTGTAAAGGCGGCGGTTGATACCGCTCAGGCGGTGGGACTTCCCGAAGCCCGACTTCCGCTTGCAAATGCTGTGATTTTGGTGGCAACTGCGCCAAAATCCAACTCGGCGCATGATGCTATCAACGCTGCAATGGCAGATATTGAGCGTGGGCTTGGCAGAGAAATACCAAGGCACCTTCAAAACAAGCATTTTGACGGTGAAGATGCTGAAGTAAAGGGGCAAAATTATCTTTACCCTCACTCATATCCAATGCATTATGTAAACCAACAGTATTTACCCGATGATATTAAGCATAAAAAGTATTATGTATTTGGCGATAATAAGATTGAAAGGCAAACTAAAGAGTATTGGGACAAAATAAAGGGGGAATAACGTGGAGCGTGTAAACTTACCGAAAAAGACCTTGTTTATATGGCAAATTCGTGTTGTTATGTTAACCGCAGTGCTTGTTTGGCTTTGTTTAAGGTATGGCGGCGTTATCCCTTTTTTAAAAACCTTTGCAGTTTTAATTGGTGCTGTGGGTGTTTTGGCAACGGCGGTTTATCTGCCCTTGTTCTTTAAAGGATATGAAATTTTATTTAAAAACGAAGCCATAATAATAAATTACGGTGTTTTAATAAAGTTTAGCCACATTATGCCATACACTCGCCTTATATACGCTCAAAGTTTTTCAACACCACTGGCGAGTTTGTTTGGTGTAACTGCGCTATCTCTAAAAGCGGCGCGCAGCCGTGTAATTATTCCCGAAATGCAAAACAAAGACGCTAAACATATAATAGATTCGCTTACCGGTGAGGTGGATTATGAAGAAAATCTTTAAAGCACACCCTTTAATGATATTTGAATTTTTAAAACCAACCTTGCTTGTTTTGTTTTTTCCTTTGATTAAGGGTTTGGTACAATATTTTACCGAGCGTAATTTAGAAGGCGTTGTTGGTTTGTTTGTTATTGTTGTTTGTGCTATTTTAACTGTTGCGGTTTTAAGGTGGCGTTCTTATAAACTTATTTGTAATGAACGTGACCAAGTTATAACCATCAAATACGGTGTTCTTTTTAAGCGAGTGGCTAAAATTGACGTTTACAAACTTTCTTCGGTCCAAACAACACAAAATCCTATCGATTTTTTATGCCGAGCGGTAACTTATAAAATCAACACCGAAGCAGGAAATCACAACCGAACTGATTTTGAATTCAAATTAAGCGTTAAAAACAGCAAAGCGGTTTCGGCAATGCTTTACGGTAAAGGCCAACCCAAAGCAGTTAAATATTCTGCGCTAAAGGTGGCAATTCTTGCCGCAACAACTTCTTCGGCATTTACGGGGATGTTGGTGGCGGCGCCGCTTATAAACCGTGCGGGTAATTTGCTTGGAATTGGTCTTAGTGATATGTTGTTAAACGAAATAAATAATATAAGCGGTAAAATTGAAACATATTTTCCGCCAATTGTTAATACCGTTACACTTGTTATTTTAATTGCTTATTTTATTTCTTTTGTTTATTCGTTTTTTAAATATATTAATTTCAAACTCTTTTTGGAAGACAAAAAACTCGAAGTTCGTTCGGGAATTATTGTAAGAACCCGAACTTCTTTTAGAAAAAGCGCCATAAATAATATAAAGGTAGAGCAAACCCTTTTGATGCGACTGCTTAAAAGATACGCTTTAAAGGTTAGTGTTGGCGGATACGGAGATTCTAAAAGCGAATCGGAAGTTATAATTCCGCTAGGGGCCAACAAAGAAATAAAAAACAAACTGTCAAAATACTTTCCTTTTTTCGTACCAACCGAAAAGGGCATCAAACCTGCCCAAACCCGTTTAACCCAAAGTAGATATTTGTTTTTGCCCGCTATATATTTGTTGGCAACGATTTTGCTTTCGGTTTGGTTTGCATTAAGGTTTGGCGATTTAACCCGATTTGTATTCTTTTTAACCTTTGTGGTTTGTGTTACGATTTTTTGCTATGCCTATATGGGTTTGTTTGAGTTTTACAAATCAAAAATCTCTTTTGGCGACAATATTTTCGCAAGAAGCAACCGAGGGCTTAGAACTTATGAATTATACTGCCCAAAAGAAAATGTTGGTGAAATAAGAATAATTCGTTTTTTACCTGACCTATGGTATAAAACCTGCAGGGTTAGAGTTTTGGTAAGAAGTGAACGGGCCGACAATATAAGAGTAAGACATTTAGATTATGACACAGTAAAAAGGGAAGTATATAAATGCTTCCAAATTGAATAATTTGCCGTAAGCCACACAAACTACTAAAAATGTTTCACGTGAAACATACTTTAACAGGAGAGTGGCTTATGGCTTTGTTTTTAGATTGTTTAAAGGCGTTTGCGGTTGGAGGGGCTATTTGTGTTTTAGGGCAAATATTAATAGATAAAACAAAATTAACTCCCGCAAGAATTCTGGTTTCTTTCGTGGTTTCGGGCGTGGTACTCACCGCAATAGGTGTTTACGAACCATTGGTTGAGTTTGCGGGTGCAGGAGCCACCGTACCGCTTACGGGGTTTGGTTTCACTTTGGCAAAAGGTGTAAGAGCCGCCGTTACCGAGCACGGACTGTTGGGAGCGCTTATGGGCGGACTTGAAGCCACTGCCGCAGGTATAACCGCACCAATATTGTTTGGTTTAATAGCTGCTTTGCTTGTAAAACCCGACGATAAAACATAGTCGAAAGTTCGTTTTCGGCTATTTTTTTATTTACAACACGGTATCTTTTTGATATAATAATTAGGTAAAATACGTTTTAGAATGTTTCACGTGAAACAAAAGGAGATATATGATGGGAAAAATCATATCCATTGTTAACCAAAAAGGTGGGGTTGGAAAGACCACAACTTCGGTAAATCTTTCGGCCGCAATAGGAATGTCGGGCAAAAAAGTGTTGCTTGTCGATGCCGACCCGCAAGGAAACACCACAAGCGGTTACGGTATTAATAAAAAAGAAGTAAGAGTTTCTTCGTATGAATTGCTTGTTGGCAAAGGTAAAACGGAAGACGCTGTTATTAAAACCGATTTTAAAAATGTTGACGTAATTCCCGCATCAATAGATTTGGCAGCGGCAGAGGTTGATTTAATAGAAATTGACCATCGTGAAGCACAGTTGAAAATGGCTCTTTCGGTTGTGAGAGAGAAGTACGATTACATATTTATAGACTGTCCGCCATCTTTGGGACTTATCACAATTAACGCTCTTAATGCAAGCGATACTGTGCTTGTGCCAATACAGTGTGAATATTACGCACTTGAAGGTTTGTCGCAACTTATGGCAACCGTTCGTCAGGTTAAACGTCTTTATAACCCAACACTCGAACTTGAGGGGATAGTGCTCACAATGTTTGACGGACGTCTTAATTTAACCGGTCAGGTTGTTGGGGAAATTAAAAAGTATTTTTCAGACAAACTTTATAAATCGGTTATACCTCGTGCAGTACGTCTTTCAGAAGCGCCAAGTTTTGGTATGCCTATTCAATATTACGATAAGCGTTCCAAAGGTGCAGATGCTTATAACGCACTTGGCAAAGAGTTTTTAAAGAAGAACAGGAGGGCTTAAAATGGCAGCAAAAAAAGGCGGTCTTGGCAGGGGTTTAGATGCCCTGTTTAATGAAAATGCAACTGATGAAGGTGGCGTAATCACCGTCAACCTTAACGATATTGAACCAAACCGTGAGCAACCACGTAAAGATTTTGACCAAACAGCACTTTCAGAACTTGCTGAAAGCATTGCTGAACACGGTTTAATACAACCTATTGTGGTTAAGCCCGAAACAAACGGCAGATATAGTATAATTGCGGGTGAAAGACGTTGGCGTGCGTGCCGTGAAGCCGGTCTTTACGAAGTTCCCGTTATTATAAAAGATGCCGACGAGCAAGAACTTATGGAATTGGCGCTTATTGAAAACCTTCAACGTGAAGATTTGAATGCGGTTGAAGAAGCGCTCGGCTACCGTTCGCTTATTGACAGTTTTGGTCTAACTCAAGAGCAGGTCGCCAAACGTATGGGCAAGTCACGAACCGCCGTTACAAATGCACTTCGCCTTTTGAATCTTAATGAAGAAGAACTTGGCGCTTTGAGAATGGGTGTAATTTCGGCAGGTCACGCAAGAGCGTTGTTGGCGGTTGAAGACCAAGAAACACGTGCGCAAATGCTCGAAATGGCAACAAACGGTGCTTCGGTACGTGAACTTGAAAAATTGGCGGCAAAAGCAAAAAAAGGAAAGAAAACACCACCAACACCTGCAAAGAAAAACAATTTTTACAGCGAAGTGGAATTGTCGCTTAAAAACGAACTTCACCGCAAGGTTAGTATAACTTCTACGGGTGAAGGCAAGGGTAAGATTACTGTTGAGTTTTTCTCTGATGATGAACTTGCAGAATTTGCAAGAAAATTAGCAGAATAAATATATGACAAAACGGCTTAAAAAATTAGCACCTTGCAGGGTGTTTCGTCGAAGACCCCCTCCATTTTTAATTCGCAATCAGGAATTAAAAAAGGAGATTTATAAGTGTATTACATATTTTCAATTTTAGCGCTTCTTTGTTGGAGCGGTTCTGACCTTTTCTCAAAAATGGGAACAAGGGAAAAAGATAAAAACAGTCATTGGAAAGTGGTTTTTGCTGTTGGTCTTATAATGGGTATCCATTTCTTTATTACCCTTATTGGCGGGGCGATAATCGATAGTACTGTCGGCGTACAAGGTGTCCACAAAATTGTGGCAAGTCTTTTCTATACCGATTTCAAACTGTTCGATTTTGTAAGATATTTGCCCGTAGCAGCCCTTTATATTTTGGCAATGGTAATGGGATATATCGGTCTTCGTTATATCGAACTTTCAATTTCTTCACCGATTTGTAACTCTTCGGGAGCGTTAGCGTTTCTTTTGTGTTTGCTTTTTGGCATCTTTTCAACAGAAGACATCACCACCACCACTGTTGTAGGTATTGTAATGATTACCGTGGGCATAGTGGCTTTGGGTTTTGTCGAACAAAGAGAAGACGAAGAAGTGAAAAAAGCAAGACAAGAGAGAGCAAACCGCAAATATGCAAAAAGCATACTCGCATTTTTGCTTCCAATATCTTATCTTGTAATTGACGCTTTGGGCACTGTTGGCGATGAGTACATTTTTGCAACTTCCGATATAACAGATTACGCCGCAAACTCTGCTTTTGAATTTACCTTCTTCTTGCTTGCTGTGTTTGCGTTTATTTGGATAAAGTTTGTTAAGAAGGATAACGTGTTCAAAGGTAATAAGAATTTGTTCTGGGGCGGTCTATGCGAAACTGTAGGTCAAGTGTTCTATATGGCGGTTATGTTTAGCGACTTCTCTGCCGGTATGGTAATCATTTCGGCTTACTGTGCAATATCGGTTCTTTGGAGCAGAATATTCTTGAAGGAAAAAATGTCTTGGAAACACTATGTGGTTATCGCTTTGGTAATTGCCGGTATAGTAATTTTAGGATAAATTTATATAAAATTATATACATAATATATATAAGGGGGCTGTTCGGCTCCCTTATTTTTTATAGTGAAATGTGGTTTTAAATGTATATCAACCCCAAGATATTGTGCTTGAAAAAATATTTAAAAATTTTTTGAAAAAAGTTTAAAAAAAGTGTTGACAAAGGGGAATTGATGTGGTATTATAATCGGGCGCCCTTGAGAAAGGGTGTGTAAAAGTAAGCCAAAAAGCTTACTGACGGACCTTGAAAATTAAACAACGACAATAATAAGGACCCGACAATTCTCGAGAGAAATTGAGAGAAAGTCAAGTACTTTAAAAGTATTGAAGGACAGAACAGATGCGTCAGCATTGTTCGAAAGAATGAGCGAAGAGCTTATCTAAAAGATTTTAATACCGTAAGGTGTTAAGAATAGATATTTTAGAGAGTTTGATCCTGGCTCAGGACGAACGCTGGCGGCGTGCCTAACACATGCAAGTCGAACGGAGTAAAACGCTGAATTGATGTAAGCTTGCTTATGGATTTTCTTGTTTTACTTAGTGGCGGACGGGTGAGTAACGCGTGAGTAACCTGCCTTACAGAGGGGGACAACAGTTGGAAACGACTGCTAATACCGCATAACATACGGATATCGCATGGTAACCGTATCAAAGGAGCAATCCGCTGTAAGATGGACTCGCGTCCAATTAGATAGTTGGTGGGGTAACGGCCCACCAAGTCGACGATTGGTAGCCGGACTGAGAGGTTG
>SVOX01000076.1 GCA_015066165.1 Oscillospiraceae bacterium
TACAGAAACCAAAAACTTGGCAATATTTCATTGGAAAGGGTAGAAAAAGATGCCTGATTACAGTTTTGAACAAGCCGCTAAAACAAGCGGTTTTAAATACGTTTGCGGTGTTGACGAAGCAGGGCGTGGACCGCTTGCAGGCCCTGTTTGTGCGGCGGCAGTAATATTGCCCGAAAATTTGGAAATTGAAGGGCTTAATGATTCTAAAAAAATCAGCGAAAAAAAGCGTGAAGCCCTTTTTGACGTTATTGTTGAAAAAGCAATTGATTATCATATTGCTTTTGGCAGTGTGGAAGAAATTGAAGAGCATAACATTTTAAACGCCACTTATTTTGCCATGAACAGAGCAATAAACGGTTTGAAACAGGTCGATTTTGCACTTATTGACGGCAACCGAATACCAACAGATATTAAGGTGCAATGCGCTACTATTGTAAAAGGCGATTCTAAATCTATGTCTATTGCGGCGGCTTCAATTTTGGCTAAAGTCACAAGAGATCGACTGCTTTTAGAGTACGACAAAAAATATCCCCTTTACGAGTTTAAAAAGCACAAGGGCTATGGCACAAAACTTCATACCGACCGAATAATTCAACACGGTCCGTGTGAAATTCATCGGCTTTCGTTTTTAAAAAATATTTTGGGTGAAAAGTAATGAATATTGGAAAAACCGGTGCCGAAGGGGAAAGAAAAGTTGCAAACTTTTTGCAAAAACGGGGATACCAAATTGTAAAACGTAATTTTGTTTCTAAATACGGTGAAATTGACATAATTGCCGAAACAAAAGAGTATGTAGTTTTTGTTGAAGTTAAAACACGTAAAGAAAATAGTTTGGTTTCGGGTGTAGAGGCGATAGACGCTTTTAAACAAAGAAGAATAACGCTTACCGCTAATGATTATATTGCTAAAACTGAGTGTGAAAAACAACCCCGTTTTGACATTGCCGAAGTGACTGTTTTTGAAAAGGCAGACGGCAGTATTGGGTTTAAACTAAATTATATTGAAAATGTTTGGTAAAATGGTTGACAAATTCGTGCTTTACTAATAGAATAAAGTATAATTACGGAAAGGGTAGATATTATGAATTACATAAGTACAAGAGATAAATCAATAAAGGTTACTGCTGCAAAGGCAATTTCTCAAGGAATTTCGGTTGAGGGCGGACTTTTTGTGCCCGATACTTTTTCTGTTTTTGATGATAACGACTTTGCACAACTTACAAAATTAGATTACGTTGGCAGAGCAAAATACGTGTTAAAAAATTTCCTTAACGATTTTTCAGAGGAGGAAATTGATTATTGCGTAAACGGTGCTTACAAGGGAAGTTTTGATAACGACCAACCCGCACCGATTTCACTTGTGGGTAAAAATGCAAACCTGCTTGAATTATGGCACGGTCCTACTTGTGCTTTTAAAGACTTGGCACTTCAACTTTTGCCTTATCTTTTAACAACTTCGGCTAAAAAGGTTTCTGACGGTAAAAAGATTGTAATTTTGGTTGCAACTTCGGGCGATACCGGCAAAGCCGCTTTAGAGGGCTTTTGCGACGTTCCCAATACCGAAATTTTGGTATTTTACCCAAGCGAAGGCGTAAGCCCAATGCAAAAACTTCAAATGGATTCTCAAAAGGGTGAAAACGTTCACGTTTGCGCTATTAAGGGTAATTTTGATGATGCTCAAACAGGCGTGAAAAATATCTTTACAAATGACCAAGTTAAAGCAAAACTTCTTGAAAATAATATGCAATTCTCTTCAGCAAACTCTATCAACTGGGGAAGATTGGCTCCGCAAATTGTTTATTATATTTCGGCTTACTGTGATATGCTTTCACGTGGCGAAGATTTGAAAGACGGCTTTAATATTGTTGTTCCAACCGGTAACTTTGGTAACATTTTGGCGGCTTATTACGCCAAAAAGATGGGTGTTCCGGTAAATAAACTTATTTGCGCTTCAAATGCTAATAACGTTTTGACCGATTTTATAAACACCGGCAAATACGACCGTAACCGTTCTTTCTTTACAACAATTTCTCCTTCAATGGATATTTTAATTTCTTCAAATCTTGAAAGAATGTTATTTGAATTGTCAGGAAACGACGATAAGGCAGTGGCGGCAATGCAAAAAGAATTGGCAGAAAACGGAACCTTTACCGTAAGCCAAGAAATAAATGAAAAAATGAGCCAACTTTTCTTTGGCGGTTGCTGTGACGATAAGGCAACAATTGAAACTATAAAAGAATTGTTCCAAAAATACGGTTATCTTTGCGATACACACACTGCGGTTGCAATGAATGTTTACAAACAATATGTAAAAACTACAGGTGACGACCGTGCAACAGTTATTGCTTCAACCGCTTCACCTTATAAGTTTGCAAACAGCGTTTTATCGGCTGTAAGTGATAAAAAGGCGGATAGCGAATTCCAAACCGCTCGTCTTTTGATGAGCGAAACCGGTGTTCAAATACCTGAACCGATTAAAGCGCTCGAAAACGCAAAAGTTCGCTTTAACAATATTTGCGAAAAAACTGATATGCTTTCGGTAGTTTACAAAGCATTGGGAATTTAATTATTAAAAACTTTATGTAGGGGCTGATGCCCACATCAGCCCGTTTTGTTCCAAAAGTTCGCGGGACGATGTTGGCATCGTCCCCTACTGTTTTTGTGAGGTTATCTTGCTTTGAAGGTGTCGCAACAAGTATCTTTAACTGTTGTAGCGCTGCTGTTACCTACCTGAATTTTACCTGCTGAACAGGTGTCGTTTTCGGCGTGGTGTACACAGTTTTTAACGTTGCAAGAAATGCAAAGGTTTGTTTCACATTTATTTTCCATTAAAATCAATCCTTTCTGACCGTTGGGTCGAGTTTAGTTTGTGTAAAATTTTTAAAATTATGTAAGGGGGGAGAAAAATGAGTATATTTGCTATTTCCGATTTGCATTTATCCTTTGGAACAGATAAACCAATGGATATTTTTCACGGTTGGGATAATTACACTGACCGAATTTTTGCAAATTGGAACCGTTTGGTAAAACCGCAAGATACCGTTGTTCTTCCCGGTGATTTTTCTTGGGGCTTAAAACTTGAAGATACTAAAGCCGATTTTGAATTTTTAAAAAAACTTAACGGTAAAAAGATTATTTTAAAAGGCAATCACGATTTATGGTGGTCAACCGTTAAAAAACTTCGTGAATTTTTTGCGCAAAATCAAATTGACGACGTTGAAGTTTTGTTTAACGATACCGTTGTGGCGGAAAATTATGCAATAGCGGGAACACGGGGTTGGTTTTACGATGCCGCCGCAGATGATAAAATTATTGCAAGAGAAGTAGGCCGTCTTGAAAGGTCGATTACAGCCGCAAAAGAAACCGGACTTCCCATTTTGCTTTTCTTACATTACCCGCCGGTTTACGGTAACGAAGTTTGCCGTGAGATTTTTGACGTTATAAAAAAACACGGAATTAAGCGAGTTTATCACGGCCATATTCACGGGAGCGGTTTTAATAATGCTGTAAAAGAGTTTGAAGGTGTTGAATTTAGGTTAATTTCTTGCGATTGCATAGATTTTACACCGCTTTTAATAACGGAATAGCTTGGGCGAAACAAGATTGTTTCGCCACAAAATCAAAAAAAATAAAAAAATAGTGGAAAAAATTGTTTTAATGTGTTATAATATTTTGAAATGATAAAATAGCATTTTATGCGGAGGTATAAAAATGAGTTTAAAAGAAACAAAAAAACTTGGCGCTAACAGATACGAACTTGAAATTGTTATCGATGCCGAAAAATTTGGTGAAGCGATTAAAGAAGCTTACAACCAACAAAAAGATAAAATCAATATCCCCGGCTTCAGAAAGGGTAAAGCACCTTACGCTATGGTAATGAAGATGTACGGTGAAGAAGCATTCTTTGAAGAAGCGCTTAACATCCTCTATCCTGAAGCAGTAGAAGGCGCTATCAAAGAAGCAGGTCTTAACGTAATCAACGATAAGATGGATTTTGATATGGTTTCTATTTCTGTGGCAGAAGGCGTTGACTTCAAGGTTGCAGTTACCACTTATCCTGAAATTGAAATTGGCGAATACAAAGGTCTTAAGGCAGAAAAAGTTATCGCTAAAGTTGAAGATAGCGAAGTTGAAGCACAAGTTAAGGCAATGGCTGAACGCAATGCCCGTATGGTATCTGTTGAAGACCGTGCGGCTCAAATGGGCGACAGCGTAGTGATCGACTTTGAAGGTTTCAAAGACGGTGTTGCTTTTGAAGGCGGCAAAGCAGAAGGTCACACTCTTGAATTGGGCTCGGGTTCGTTTATCCCCGGTTTTGAAGAACAAATTGTTGGCAAAAACATTGGCGATGAATTTGAAATTACCGTAACCTTCCCCGAAGAATACGGCGCAGAAGACCTTGCAGGTAAAGAAGCAGTATTTAAAATTAAACTTCACGAGATTAAGTTCCGTGAATTGCCTGTTATTGATGATGAATTTGCAAAAGACGTTAGCGAATTCGACACACTCGAAGAATTAAAGAAAGACCTTAAAGAAAAAGCACTTGCTCAAAAAGCAAAAATTGCTGACGAAGAAGCTGAAAACGAATTGGTACAACAAATCGTTGACAGCATTAAGGGTGAAATCCCTGAAGCAATGTTTGAAAGCCGTCTTAACCAAAGCGTTGAAGAATTTGGCTACCGCTTGCAAATGCAAGGTCTTGACCTCCAAACATACCTTAAATATTCTAATACAACTATGGAAGACTTTAAGGCAACCTTCCGTCCACAAGCTGAAGGTCAGGTTAAATTCCGTTTAGCACTTGAAAAAATTGTGGAGCTTGAAAAAATTGAAGCCAGCGAAGAAGATTTGAACGCTCGTTTCGAAGAAATGGCTAAACAATACAATATGGAAGTTGATGCCGTGAAGAAAGCAATTCCTGCAGAAGAATTGGCAAAAGACGTTGCTGTTGGTAAGGCAATTGACTTTATTAAAGAAAATGCGGTTATTACCGAAGTAGAACAAAAGACCGAGAAAAAACCGGCTGCTAAAAAGGCATCTACCGCAAAGAAGACAACTTCAACTGCAAAGAAGTCAACTTCTACCGCTAAAAAAACCACAACAGCAAAGAAGTCAACCACAACAAAAAAGACAACTGCTAAAAAGACAGAAGAATAATTGATTATAAATTTTTAAATTAGTTAATAATACGGTATATGGGTGCCGGCACTAACGGTGCCGACACCCATTTGTACTATTCCCATCTAACAGTTCCATAATTGTAGGGCGGGGGCTTGCCCTGCCGTTAGTTTATGTTTTTAACGGGCAGTCGGGGGACGCCTGCCCCTACGAACAATCTATACAGTTGGATTGTAGGGGCGACCATTGGTCGTCCGATAAAATAAATAATTAAAGGAGAATTTTTATGAGTTTGGTACCTTATGTATTAGAGCAAACAAGCCGCGGTGAGCGTTCTTACGATATTTTTTCCCGCTTACTTAACGACCGTATAATTATGCTCAATGAAGAAGTAAACAACACAACTGCAAGTATAGTTATTGCTCAAATGCTTTATCTTGAAGGTCAAGACCCTGATAAAGATATCAATTTTTATATCAACAGTCCGGGCGGTTCGGTTTCAGCCGGCTTGGCAATTTATGATACAATGCAATATATTAAATGTGACGTCAGCACGATTTGTATGGGTATGGCGGCAAGTATGGGCGCTTTCCTTTTGTCTGCAGGGGCTAAAGGCAAGAGATATGCTCTTCCAAACAGTGAAATTATGATTCACCAACCATTAGGCGGTGCACAAGGTCAAGCAACCGAAATTTTAATTCACGCAAAGCATATTGAAAAAACACGTGAAAACCTTAATAAAATTTTGGCTGAAAATACAGGCAAATCTTTGGAAGAAATTGCCCGTGATACCGAACGTGACAATTTTATGTCTGCTGCCGAAGCGTGTGACTACGGTCTTATTGATAAAGTAATTACAAAGAGGTAGAATAATGCCTAAAAATAACGATATGGAAATTTGTTGTTCCTTTTGCGGCAAGTCGCAAGATGAAGTAACCCGCCTTGTAGAAGGCCCCGGTGTTTATATTTGCGACAGATGTATCGAATTTTGCAGTACTTTGCTTTTCGATGACGAAATGCCCAAAAAAAGCAAAAAGAAAACCGCTCAAAAGGAATTTGTTCTTCCAAAACCGCAAGAAATTAAGGAAAAACTCGACCAATACGTAATTGGTCAAGATGAAGCCAAAAAAACCTTGTCGGTAGCGGTTTATAACCATTATAAACGTATTTTCAAAAACGTTGACAGCGAAGTTGAACTTGGTAAAAGTAATGTTTTAATGTTGGGCCCCACGGGTGTTGGTAAAACTTTGTTGGCGCAAACTTTGGCAAAAGTTTTAGACGTGCCGATAGCGTTAACCGATGCTACAACCCTTACCGAAGCGGGTTATGTTGGCGAAGACGTTGAAAATATTCTTTTGCGTTTAATTCAGGCGGCTGATTACGACATTGAAAAGGCGCAACGCGGTATAATTTACATTGACGAAATTGATAAAATTTCCCGCAAGAGTGAAAATGCTTCAATTACACGTGATGTTAGCGGTGAAGGCGTTCAACAAGCACTGCTTAAAATTCTTGAAGGTACGGTTGCCAACGTTCCGCCCCAAGGTGGCAGAAAGCATCCGCAACAAGAATTCATTCAAATTGATACTTCTAATATTTTATTTATATGCGCAGGTGCGTTTGACGGCATTGAAAAGGTTATTGAACGTCGTATCGGCGGTAGCAGTTTGGGCTTTGGCGCCGACGTGAAATCACCAAAAAGCAAAGAAAGCGAAGCGCTAAGTCAAAAAGCAACACATCAAGACCTTGTTAAGTTTGGCATTATTCCCGAACTTGTGGGACGTATGCCTGTAATTACTGCTTTAAACGGAATGGATAAAGAAACTTTGGTTAAAATTATGTTGGAACCAAAAAATTCTATCATAAAGCAGTACGAAACATTGTTCTCGCTTGACGGTGTTGAACTTAAGTTTGAAAAGAAAGCGCTTGAAAAAATTGCCGAACTTACAATTGAACGTAAAACAGGCGCTCGTGGTCTTCGTTCAATAATTGAAGGCATTTTGCAACCGCTTATGTTTGAAACCCCATCGGATAATACAATTAAGAAAATTACAATTACTGCCAAAACCGTTACAGACGGCGAAGCAAAGATAGAAAGATAAAATCAAAAAAGTAGGGGACGACCAGCGTGTCGTTCCGAAAAAACAAAACCCAAGGTTTAATCACCTTGGGTTTTGTGTGTTAATATCCATTTTTCAGGATTTTGGTCTATATATTTCCACGCTTCGTTATAATCTTTTTGGTTGCGGATTATATGGTCGTAATATGATTTTTGCCATAGTTTTTTATCAAAAGGCGGTAAATTATTGCTTTTAACACCTTTAATATATTCGTTTGTTGTCGTTGCTTTGAAAAAACGCATTGCATCTTGTAGGGAACGACCAGCGTGTCGTTCCGTTATGTTGAGAATAAAATGTAAATGGTCTGGCATTATAACGTATTTATCAATTTTGATATTGTTGAATTTGTTTTTGATTTCTCGTATCCATTTATGGATGATTTGATTTTGCAAAGGATTTGTGGAATTTTTTTGCGGAACGACACGCTGGTCGTTCCCTACGGACTCTATTTCAAAAAGATGCTTTCTGTTTTGAGTGCAAATTGTCACAAAATAACATCCAATTTGTCCATAATCATAATTTTCTAATCGGTTTTTCTTTCTTTG
>SVOX01000077.1 GCA_015066165.1 Oscillospiraceae bacterium
TGTTTCTTTACTAAAGCATTGCTTTTTGACATATCAACGTTTTTTAAATTTACATTTTTGATATTTGCAATGTTTTTAATATTCACAGCGCAACACCTCCTGTTTCTTCATTTTCGGTGAAATCACAAGTAAATACTTGTTATTCGTTTTAACAGTCATTTTTTTACTATTTGCTATTGACCGCACATTAACACCGCCTATTAAATTATATAATGCATAATATCTCACCATACAATTACACATTATTATTTACTATAACATTATAAACCATTCGACAAAATAATGCAATAGCAAATTGTTGCTATTTTATAGAAAATTGTTGCGTTTTTTATTTAAAAGGTTAAAAAATTTTCAAACATAGTTGTAATAATTATTGAATATTAAGCATTTTAACGAAGAAATATTTAATATTTTTTACATTTTTTGTCATAAAAAGCGGGTTTTTTTGCAAATTTGCGCCATTTTTATCGGTTTTTTTGGCATTTTTTAAAAATTTTCGTTGTACAGTTTATACAATTCATTTATTTTTTGTGCATTATGCTTGTTAAACCATACAAAATATAAAACACTTGCTAAACAACCTTAATTGTGATATTCTATATTTAACTTTTAACGGAGAAGATTTATGAATACTTCAAATTTACCTAACTTTTATATTCATTCGGTTTCGTTTGCGCAGAATGAACATCTTAACTTGCTTCAATTAGGCAGAGATTTAAGTTCCCCCGGATTTTCATATCCGCAATACCACAATACTTATTCCATTTACTTTATAAAATCGGGCAAAGGCACAGTTGAAACTATGGGTAAAAAGTATATCCTAACCAAAAACGATGCTTTTATAATCCGCCCAAATGAACTGACAATTCAAACAGCCGATTCAAAAGAACCTTGGGAACTTTATTTTTTCACCTTTAACGGAAGTGTCGCAGCCGAAGTTTTAAACAGAACTGTTTTTAAATACGGCGCTGTTTCTACAACATTAAAAGAAAACCGTTTGCATAAAGATATTTTAGATGCAACACTCTATTTAAACAACAATTCACACAGTATCCTTGCAACATTTGAATATCTTTTCAAATTTATTTCATATTTTGACATATACAAAACTATACCCGAACTGCAAAAAGAACAAACCGAGCAAAAATACGTTAGTGAAATAAAGAAATATATTCAAACCAACTACCTTAACGAAATTAAAATTTCAGATATTGCAAACCAACTTAATATTAACCGCTCCCATCTTTATAGAATTTTCAAAAAAGAGATTGGTGTTGGGGTTGAAGATTACGTTGCAAACATACGTATAACCCACGCAAAATCGCTTTTATGTGATTCGTTATTACCCGTTACACAAATTTCGGCACTTGTTGGTTACAAAACCTATACCGCATTTTTTAAAAAATTCAAAAACCTAACCGGTATTACACCTTTGGAATACCGCAAAACACATAATAAAAAATGACGCTTTCAAAAGCGTCATTTTTTTAATTTTGGGTTATATTTTTATATAACTCGTAAAGTGCATTTCTATCAAGTTTTAACGGATGGCTTTTAAGCCGTGAAACGTTTACTGCATTCGTTAATATTTCCAATTCCTCTTTGGTGGCTTTAGGACCCGAAATTTCCAATTCTTTTAAAAGATTTTTATAAATAAAACTTCCCTCTTTTGCGTTCTTTCCGCCAAGTGCTTTTGCTATATCATCAAAAACATTTAAAAGATACTCCGCTCCACGTGAATCGGCACATTTTTCTATATTATTTATCATATATTCCCACACGTAATCAAGTCCTATTCCAACCGAATGACCGTGCGGAATACCGTACAAAGTGGTAAGTTTATAACTCATAGCATGTGGCGCTGTGGTAGAAGTTATATTAATTGCTTTTCCGGCATAATTAGAGCCGAGCATTATCTCTTTGGTAGCCGCTTCGTTGCAGTCGAAAATATAACCTTTGTAGTTTTTTATTATCTTTTCAACCGCTGTTTTTGCGTAACTTTTGCTTTGGTCGTTTGAATGAACCGACCACCAAGATTCTATTGCCTGACAAAGTGCATCCAAAAGGGTGCATTTCTTTTGATACTCCGGCAAAGAATATAATAACGTTTCATCTAAAAACGCATATTCAGGCACTAAATATTCAGGGGCTATTGACTGTTTTTCACCCTTATAATAAAAAACGGAAAATTTTGTAGATTCGCTACCCGTACCCGCTGTTGTCGGAACGGCTAAAAGCGGTATTTTTGTGTCAAATAACTCTTGCTCAAAATAAAGTTTTCCCTTTTGCATTTTTGAAAAAAGTTTAATACATTTAGCAACATCTATGGCACTGCCGCCGCCAACAGCGACAATTGCATCGCATTCTTGGGCGTTAAATAAGTCAACACCCTCGCAAATTTCTTCGTATTTAGGGTTGGCAGTGAAATTTTTGAACATTACAAAAGGTGTTTTAATGTTTTCAAAATACTCGGTAATAGCAGTGGTATGAAAAGGCATTTTACCAACAAGCATAAACTTTTTTACGCCTAATTCTTTTAAAATATCACCTATTTTACAGTAACACTTTTCACCTTCAAATATTTTTTGCATTATAACTCCTCCAAACCTTAATTTTTAAGGGTTGCTATTGTAACACCGGTTTCACCCTCGCCAAAAGTTCCAAGCCGAAAACTTTCAATGCTTTTATGGTGGCGAAGATGTGCACCTATATTTTTCCTGAGTACACCCGTACCTTTACCGTGGATAATTCTTATGGTTTCAAGCCCCGATAAAATTGCATTATCTATATAATTATCGAGTTCCATAATTGCTTCGTCACTTGCCTGTCCCCTAAGGTCAATTTCGCCCGAAATAACACGGTCTTTTCGAGAAGTGATACCCGAAACTTTGCGGGTTTTCTTAACTTCGCTCGACTGCGCAAATTTAGATTTAAGACGAAGATTTTCAAAACTGGCCCACATTTTAATCGAACCCGACATAACGTACGCTTGATTTTTTTCGGGTTTTACGTCAATAACGGTAGCATCACGGTTTATATCGGCAATAAGCACTATATCCCCTTTTGAAAGTTGGGTTACGGCTTCCCCGGTTGGCTTTCGGCTAATAACAGGATTTGCCTCATCTTCAAGGGATTTTAGCGAAGATTTATACATATCTCTTGCTTTTTGAGCCATATCCTTTGAGTTTTGGGCATTCATTTGCTTTTTCATTTCTTCAAGTTCGTTTAAAAGAAGTGAAGACTTATATCTTGCATTTTCTATAATAGTGTTTGCTTTTTGGCGAGTTTGTTCCATAAGTTTATCGGTTTTAACCTGCAACTCATGTTCACGCATATCACTCTTTCGTTTACTTTCAGCCATTTCGGCACGAAGTTTACTCGCTTCCCTACGTTCGTTTTCGGCTTCTTTTCGTGCCTTTTCCAAAGATGCTACAACACGTTCAAAACGCAAATCTTCTTCTTTAACCTGTTGTTTTGCAATATCAATTATTTCACTACCAAGCCCCAATTTACCCGAAATTGCAAAAGCGTTAGATCGTCCCGGCATACCCGTTATTAGACGGTAGGTGGGTTTTAGGGTAGCAACGTCAAACTCACAAGATGCATTTTCAACCCCTTGGGTGTCAATGGCGTAAGACTTAAGTTCAGGGTAATGGGTGGTTGCAACCGTTTTACTGCCGTATGAGCGAAGTCGCATTAAAATTGCTTTGGCAAGAGCGGAGCCTTCAATTGGGTCGGTACCGGCGCAAAGTTCATCAAAAAGCACAAGAGAATCGTCATCTGCCGAATCTAAAATCGAAATAATATTAACCATATGAGAAGAAAATGTTGAAAGCGACTGTTCAATGCTTTGTTCATCGCCTATATCGGCAAATACCTTACTGTAAACCGCAACTTGACTGCCGTCATCACAAGGTATCATAAGTCCGCACATTGTCATAAGTGTCAAAAGCCCAACAGTTTTAAGTGTTACCGTTTTACCGCCTGTATTAGGACCTGTAATAACCAATGTAGAATATTCTTTTCCAAGTTCAACAGTGATTGGAACCACACTTTTTTGAGGAATTAACGGGTGTCTGGCATTTTTAAGATAAGTTATCCCCTTTGTGTTAATTTGGGGCACAATTGCTTTCATTTTATAGGCAAGTTTTGCTTTTGCAAAAATAAAATTAATCACAACCAATGCATTATATGAAGAAATTATTCCATCGCTGAAATTACCCGCTTCACTTGAAAGTTCAGCCAAAATTCGTTCTATTTCTTCACGTTCCCGAAGTTTTAAAACCCTAATTTCATTATTGGTTTCAACTACTGTCATCGGTTCAATAAAAAGGGTTGAACCGCTTGAAGAAGTATCGTGTAAAATACCGTTAATTTGACCCTTGTGCTCGGCTTTAAGGGGTACTACATATCGTCCGTCACGTTGGGTTATAATTGCTTCTTGTAAGTATTTTGCACTTGGACCTTTTATGATTTTTTCAAGATTTTCACGGAGTTTTGCGGTTTTTCCGCTAATCTTTCTTCTTATGTCGTATAGTTCGGGCGAAGCATTATCGTTAAGTTCTTCCTCGTTCTTAATGGCAAAATTGATTTTATCTTCCAAATATTTATTTGGCACCAACGATAAAAAATAATCTTCAAGCGAAGTATTTTCCATACTCAAGCAGTTATTTCGCCACTCTTTAACCGTTCTAATAACTTTTAAGGTATCAGCAATGTCTATAAGTTCACGAATAGACAAAACCGCCGAAGATTCGGCTCTGCGTAAAGAGTTGGCAACATTTTTAGCCCCCGCAAACGTGGGAGCAGTATATTTTGCCATAAAGATATATGCATCTTCCGTATTTTTAAGTTTTTGAGCCACTTCTTTGAAATCGGTCTCAGGAAAAACCGACAAAGCCATCTCGGAAGCATCTTCCAAAGTGGCTTCACGGGACAACAGTTCTAAAATTTTATCAAGTTCTAATGTTTTTAAACTCTTTTTAAGCCCCTTCATTTCTACTCCTTAATACTTTCGTAAAATTGTAACGTTGAAAACTTATGATCGGTTTGAACGGTTATGTATTCGCCTGTAATTTGTGAAAGAATATTTGCACTGTCATCAGGTATTTCAAAAGAATATAAATTTTGAAATTTTGAATAAACTATGTGCCTCATAGCGCTTAATATTGTTCGGTTAATCGGTTTATAACCGCTATCCTTTTGACAGTCACCACAACGTAAATTACCGTCATTTACGTTGAAATACATTATATCATCTTCGAATTTACCGCAACCGTCACAAGCAACAAGGTCGGGCGAGTATCCCGAAATCACCGCAACTCGAAGTTCGGTTATTGCCTTGATAAGCGGCGGAAAACGCTTTTCTTTTGTAAGAAAATGAAGCGAATTTAAAATAAGGCGCAAAAATTCCTCGTTTGGTGTTCCGCTAACGGCAAATTCATTTGCCAATTCACAAAAATACTGTGAAAGGGCTAATATTTCAATGTCACTTCCCGCACCAAAAAATACGCTTATAGGCGTTGCTTCATAAATTCGTAGCGAGTCCTTTTTACGCTTTATTGTAAAACTTGAATATGTAAGCAGCGAGGTAGCGCTCGCCTTTTTGGATTTAATGTTGTTAGCCCCGCTTGCAAACGCTTTAATAATACCAAAATCTTTGCTGAAAAGAGTGACTAAACGGTCACTCTCCCCTATTTTCATTTCCTTTATCACAAGTGCTTTTGTGGTAAAGCGGTTGTCCTGTTCGGTCACTGTTTTCACCGCCCTTTTTTGCATTTAAAAAATATAAATAATCGGTCACTTTTCCGCTTTGTTGAAAGCGTGACCAAGCCATTTCTTGTTGCATTTTATCACCCAAAAATAGTTTTAGGTGATATTCTTTAAATATTAAAGGTAAAATTAGTCAAGTCCAAAAGTATGTATAAGTCCTTGACGGTTTCGCCAGTCTTCTTTAACCTTAACCCAAAGTTTTACAGTAGCTTTTATGCCAAAAAAAGTTTCAATTTCTTTTCGAGCCATAATACCAATTCGTTTTAGCATACTTCCGTTTTTACCAATAATTATACCTTTATGTGATTCTCTTTCACAAATTATTGTTGCTTCAACTTCAACTATTGGTTCACCGTCTTTAGTGTCACGCTCAAAAAAACGTTCCAAATCAACCGCAATGCCGTGTGGCACTTCTTTATCAAGGGTGCGAAGCAATTTTTCACGTATCATTTCGGCTACCATTACCTTTTCGGGTTGGTCGGTTATATCGTCATCGGGGAAATAATGAACCGAAGGTTTTGAAAACTTTTTAAGTTCTTCAGTCACAATCGAAACACCGTCACCCGTTTTAGCCGAAAGAGGTATTACAGTTTCAAACGGGAAAACCTTTGTATAAGCCGTAATCACCCCGAAAAGTTCTTCTTTTTTCTCAAGTAAATCAATTTTATTTATTACAAGAATGCTTTTTAATTTGCGTTTTTTAAGTTGGTTTATAAGTTCCACTTCGGCAGGTGGAAGATTATCGCTGTCAAACTTAAATTTGGGGTTTGCTTCAACCACCAAAACCGCCGCATCAACGTCACTCATTCCGTCGTTAACGGCTTTATTCATATTTTTGTCAAGTTCATTTTTCGGCTTATGAAAACCGGGCGTATCAATAAACACAAGTTGATTTTCACCCTCGGTCTTGATACCCATAATTTTGGTTCTCGTGGTTTGGGGTTTGTTTGATACAATAGCCACTTTTTGCCCCAAAATCTTATTCATAAGTGAAGATTTACCAACATTTGGACGTCCTATAATTGTAATAAAAGCAGAAGTTTGTTTCATATTTTACACCTTATTAACGGCTAACCCTAACAAATCGAGTATTGCCTCTTCCTTTTCTCTCATAGTGGCTTGCTGAAGCCCACCGTCAACGTGGTCATAGCCCAACAAGTGAAGCATTGAATGCACCGTTAAAAAAGCGATTTCACGTTCAAGTGAATGTCCGTATAAATGCGCCTGTTTTTCAGCGTGTTCAAAAGAAATTACAATATCACCCAACATATAAGCATTTGTAGCAGGGTTTTTATCGTAATTACCGTCTTGCCCCAAAGGGAAAGACAAAACGTCGGTAGAAGAATCTATATTTCTGTGTTCATAATTCATTTCCTTTATTGTTTCATCGTTAACAACGGTAACATCCACTTCAGAATTGCCCTCAAAATTTTCATAATTAAGGGTTGCATTACACGCTTTTCTTATTAAAAGTCTTGCCCCTGTGGGTAACTTAATTTTGTTTCTTACTGAAATATTAACCTTTGCGCTCATTTTTATCTCCGTTTCTTTCGTATGCTTTTATAATTTCCTGTACTAATCTATGGCGAACAACGTCTTTATCAGACAGTTTGCAAATAGCAATATCTTCTATTCCCTTAAGAATTCTAACCGCATCCTTTAATCCCGATTTTTTACCGTCGGGTAAATCGATTTGAGTAATATCGCCTGTAACAACCGCTTTTGAATTAAATCCCAAACGAGTTAAAAACATTTTCATTTGTTCGCTTGTGGTGTTTTGCGCTTCATCAAGAATAATAAAACTGTCATCAAGCGTTCTGCCACGCATATATGCGAGCGGTGCCACTTCAATATCGCCACGTTCAACACATTTTTGAAAATTTTCGGCACCTAACATATCAAAAAGTGCATCATATAACGGGCGTAAATACGGGTCTATTTTTTGTTGCAAATCGCCAGGCAAAAATCCAAGACGTTCACCTGCTTCAACGGCGGGACGTGTTAGAATAA